>JAZDDD010000432.1:0-3393 GCA_036679545.1 Gemmatimonadota bacterium
CATTCCAACATTTAACTCGCTAAACCTCGCACAGGGAAGCGTCGCGCTGGTATACGACAACTCGTTTTTCGGTGCAACCGCACCGATCCTCGGTCAGCGTTACCGTATCGAGGTGGGCCCATCGGTCGGATCGCTGAATTACGCAAGCGTGCTCGGCGACTTTCGGAAGTACGTCATGCCCGTCCGGCCGTTTACTTTGGCCGCACGTGTGACCCATTTCGGTCGTTACGGCGCAGGCGGAGAAGACGCCGTCCTGAGCGATCTCTTCATTGGATTCTCTACCCTCGTTCGCGGATACGATTTCAATTCGTTTACCATCAACGAGTGTGACGAAACGTTCAACTGCCCAATCCTCGAAAGTCTTTTCGGCTCAAAAATGGTTGTGGGCAACGCGGAGCTTCGGTTCCCGCTCTTCGGGGCCCTTGGCATCGGTCAGGGCATGTTTGGCATCCTTCCCGTCGACTTCATAGCGTTTGGAGACGCCGGTCTCGCATGGGATTCCGACGTCAATGGTATTCGCGCCCTGGGTCTGGGTTGTGAAGTGAATTGCCGCGAACCGGTTTACAGCGCAGGCGTTGGGCTCCGAATTAACGTGCTCGGCTTCATCATCGCCGAAATCGATTACGTGAAACCGTTCCAACGTCCTCTGAAAGGTGCACATTGGCAATTCAGTTTCGCGCCCGGGTTCTAGCACGGCGTCAGAACTGGGACGGACGGGAATTCTGTTGGATCGGTTAGGAGCCAACATACACGCATAATCAGGTGACACCTGCCGCTATGCACGGCTGATGATTACCGTACGACGGTGAACACTCCTGTCCTGCAGTTTGACGCCGTGAACAAACGTTACGGCGACTCGGTATCCGCGTTGCACCCCACGACATTCGAAGTTCCTCCCGGCAAGATCCTCGCGGTCGTCGGACGCAGCGGGAGTGGTAAATCGACGTTACTCAACCTCGCGGCCGGAATCGACATTCCTACATCGGGACGTGTCCGGATTATGGGGCGCGACATGCAAGAATTGAGTGAGAGGGAACGAACAAAAATCAGACGCGATCACATTGGACTGGTTTTTCAGTTTTTTCATCTTCTGCCACACCTTTCCGTTCACGAAAACGTACTGCTTCCTTCTCTCATCGCGGGTGACCCACGTAAGCAGGCTCAACTCAAGGCCACCGCGTTGTTAGAACGTGTTGGTCTCGTGGATCGTCGTGCGGATCTTCTCGAACAGTTGAGTGGTGGGGAAATGCAACGCATCGCTATCTGCCGCGCACTCATGCGCAACCCGACATTGATCTTGGCTGATGAACCCACCGGAAACCTCGATGACGAAACCGGACAGGTGGTGATGGACCTTTTGTTCGGGTTGGCTCGCGAACACAAACACGGCATGATTTATGTGACCCACAGCCCCGAGTTCGCCAAGCGCGCCGATGAGACGTGGCGCCTGCACAGCGGGCAACTCGAAACCAACTGACGGTGTTTCGCTACTTTGCAAAATCCATCGTCGGACACTTTCGCGCCGGCAAATCGCTTCACCTACTGACAGTATTTGGCGTGGCGCTCGGTGTGGCGTCTGTCATCAGCATTCGGCTCATCTCAACAAACGCAATATCTGCATTCGCCGGAACCGTGCAAGCAGTGTCGGGCAACGCTGATGTTACGATCGTCGGTGCTGAGGGCTTTCTATCCGACACCGCATTCGTCTCGGTGTTGTCGACCCATGGTGTCCTGCGAGCACGGCCCACGTTTAGAATCTTCGCAACCGCGGCGGGGGAAGATCAATCTCGGTTGGAAATCTTAGGCGTCGATTTGCTCGCGCCGATCTCCCTGCCCGTGCAAGGTACCGGCAGCGAGGCCGTGAGAACGCCGGGTTGGATAGCCGTTACACCGCAACGCGCCACCGCAAATGGATGGATCGTCGGAGATACGGTGCACGTGTTCGGCGGTGGGAGGACCGTTGAATTGGTCATCGGCGCCCTCGTTGATTTCCGGGCGAGCGACGCACGCGCGAGCTCCGGATTGGCTGTCATGGATATCGCCGAGGCGCAAGAACTGTTCGGCGGTGTTGGGCTCCTGCATCAAATCGACGTCAGCGCGCGGCCGGGCACGGATATCGATACGCTCGCATCACGGCTCCAATCGAGCTTGGGCCCCTCGGCACGAACGATCACCCCCGAGCGTCGTGTGTCCGAAGCCGCGGAGCTCTTAGAGGGATTCAGCCTCAACCTGACCGCACTTAGCCTCGTCACCGTCTTTGTGGGTCTATTCCTCGTGTACTCGAGCACCCAAGCCGGGCTCGTGAGGAGACGCACAGAACACGGCGTACTCCGTTGCCTCGGAGCGTCGCGGACACAACTCATCCTCATGGTACTGGCCGAAGTGACGGCGCTTGGGATCGTTGGGGTAGCGGTGGGCGTGCCTCTCGGCTACTGGGCCGCGGCGTCTCGTATTGACGTGGTCAACGCCGCAATCACCAACCTCTACCTGCTGCAAGCCATCGAGCAAGTTTATCTCGACACGCCGACTCTTAGCTTCGCGGTGGCGGCGGGACTTGGAGGAGCGCTTGCGGGTGCGTTGATACCCGCGATCGACATTTCACGCCGAGACACCAGATCGCTACTCGCCGCCTATGTCCTCCGTAACGAAACAGCACAGTGGGCACCCCGATTATTCGCCGCAGGACTTTCGATTACCATACTGACCGTCGGGTGGTACGCTACCATCGGTCATACGTGGCGACCAAGCGGTTTTGTGCTCGCCTTTGCAGTGGTCATTGTGCTCCCGCTCATTACGCCGTTTGTCCTTGACCGTACGGTACGTCGTGCGAAAGTCCGATCGTTTGGGTGGAGTTTATCGATCAAAACCCTCGCGGCGCATCTACACACGACGTCTCTCACCGTCGCCGCATTGAGCGTGGCCGTGACGATCATGGTGGGTGTGACGGTTATGGTCTCGAGCTTCCGGATAACACTCGAACAGTGGATCGATTCTTCCGTCAACGCCGATATCTACGTAGCCGCAGCATCCGGAACACCGGGACTCGCTGCATCGTCGATAAGCAACGAATTCATCGAACGAATTTCCAACCGAAGCGACGTACTCGCGACCGATCGGCTGCGGCGGGGGTCTGTTTTCGTATCGGGGCGACGGGTCGTGGCAATGGCGGTCGATGCGCCGAACGTCGCGGGAAGGGGGTCGCAACGTTTTTCACTCATCCAGGGATCGTTCGACGGTGTGTTTGATCAGGGTCCGGACCCTCGTGTGTTGATCAGTGAACCGCTCGCCCGCAAACAACGGCTATCGATCGGAGACACGATCGAATTGGCGGGCTCGCGCGAGAGTCGATCCCATACTGTGGCCGGCGTGTACTATGAATACGGGAACGAAAGT
>JAZDDD010000433.1:0-17098 GCA_036679545.1 Gemmatimonadota bacterium
GACCGCAAGGTCCGCCAAAAATTTCCGGTTGATCTCGACACCGGACCGTTTGAGACCCGCCACAAACTGGCTGTAGGTAAGGTCGTGCAACCGGGCGGCGGCGTTGATCCGCACGATCCAAAGACGCCGAAAATCACGTTTCCGATTGCGCCGATCCCGGTAGGCATACGCCATTCCGCGTTCGACGTTTTCCTTTGCTGTTTTGTATAACTTGCTGCGTCCGCCCACTCCGCCCTTGGCGGCGCGCATTATTTTCTTTTTACGTTTGTTTCGAGCGACGTTGTTTTTTACGCGCGGCATTGTGTCCTCACTATTGTAGAATCAGTTGTCGCACGCGTTTCGCTATCTCGCCACAGACGAGTGTAGGTTGACGCAAACGCCGCTTTCGCTTCGGGTGCTTCTTCGTCAAAATGTGGCTCTTGAACCCACGGCGACGGACCACTTTCCCTGACCCCGTCACTTTGAATCGTTTGCGAGCCGCTCTCGAACTTTTCATCTTGGGCATCTTTAAATCCTAGATTTCGTCGTCCACTGCCGTCTACGAACCGCACACGAATCGGCGGCTCGGATCTATTCACGAGCGACGTAGTGACCTTTGTCTTGTCGCTTGGTACGCCGTTACTTCGGTGCAACCACCATCGTCATGTTGCGACCTTCGAGCTTTGGCTCCATCTCGATCTTTGCAAGATCTTCTACCACCGCAAACGCTCGTTGCAGCACTTCGCGACCTAGTTCGGGATGGGTAATCTGCCGCCCCCTGAACATCATGGTCATCTTGACCTTGTTCCCTTCGGCCAAAAAGTCCCGAGCGTGTCGGGTCTTGAAGTCAAAGTCGTGGGTGCTTATCCCCGGTCGGAACTTCACCTCTTTGAGGTGAATCACATGCTGCTTCTTTTTGGCCGCCCGCGCCGCCTTGGCCTGTTGGAACCGATACTTCCCGTAGTCCATGATTTTGACCACAGGTGGCCTGGCATCCGCCGCGACCTCGACGAGATCCATGCCCCGTTCCTGGGCCGCGCGCAGTGCTTCGTCTATCGGAATGACACCAAGCTGTTCGCCGTCATCTGCGATTGCCCGCACAGGACTGATCCGAATCTGCTCGTTTATTCGCGTCCGATCTCGTTGTGGCGGCCTATTGTCGTATTTAGGCAGTGACGCTCTTTCCTCCGTTTCTGGGTGAACAAAAAACGGACTCCACACCCAGGAATCCGTTGCGTGCAAAGGACATCTACCCGTCCTTCACTTCAATAGAAACCCCGTAAGCACGTCCGCACAGGCGGCGGCCAGAGGGTGAAACGCATAACTTTGGCGTTTACTTGCTCGATTTTCAGGACGTAAAAGTTAGGGGAGACGTTGGGAAGTGTCAACTGGACGGTTGATCAATCTGTGGTCAACCGGTACTTCCTTCCGTCAGCCACGATCTTCCCCACTCCACACTCGACATCGTGTTCGAAGATGAGCAGCCACTTCTCCTCACACGCCGTTGCCAGCAACGATCGTTTTGATTCCAGCGTTACCAACGGCTCAACGTCATACCCCATAATCCACGGCAGGGGCAGATGAGCTGCCGTGGGCACCACATCGCCGAGGAAACATGCTTTCTCGCCACTGTCTGCGATGAGAATAGACTGATGATGTGGTGTGTGCCCGGGGGTGTGTATTGCCGCAATACCGGGCAAGATCTGGCCGGGGCCGTCCATGAACTGCCAAAGTCCGGCGTCTATGACGGGTTGATAATTCTTTGGCAGATAGCTCGCCGCGATTCGTTCGTTTCGTTGCGCGCCGAACTCTAGCTCTTTGCGCTGCACAACGTATGTCGCATTTGGAAATGCAACACGGGGTGGCGCGTCCGGACCCTCGACGTACGTATTTCCGCCGGCGTGATCAAAATGCAAATGGGTGTTTATGACCCAACGTACATCACCTGGCTGAACATCCAACTCGCCCAACGCATCTTCCAACCGAGTCCGACCGTGTTTGCCCGAGTTGTCGAGCCCGTAAATGTCGACGAACTTTTCGTTCTCCTTATTGCCGGCGCCCGTATCAATCAGGATGGGTCCCTCATCATGTTCGATCAACAGGCATCGCATCAGGAGCGGAATCCTGTTGCGATCATCCGCGGGAATCTTTCGTTCCCAAAGCGGCTTCGGCACCACACCGAACATTGCGCCGCCGTCCAGCCGTTGACCGCCGGCATCCAACGCATGGCATCTGAGTTGACCGACTTGAAACGTCTCAACGAGGCTCATATCTCTTCCATGGATGTCGGTGCAGCGCGACGCCGTTTGCGCTGTCGCGTCTTTTTCTTGCGGCAGAGTGTCTCGAGGTCCCGGAGAGTTGTGGCACCCTCCTCCTGTGCAAGATCGAGCAACCGCAGGAGCAGATGAGCGGTTGCCTTTGCATCGTCCCCGGCACGATGACGCCGTTCTATTTCAATACCAAAATACTGCGACAAGTTATCAAGATTGCGGTATTTGAGCCCCGGGATCAGCCGACGAGCCAACCGAACCGTACACAACATGGGACCATCCAAAACCACGTCTCGTGAACGGCGCATACTCTTCGATACAAAACTCCAGTCGAACCGCACGTTGTGCGCAACGAAAATGCGTCCTGCCAACCCCGCCATTACGTCATCGGCGATCTCATCGAAAACCGGTTTGTTACGCACGTCATTTTGCGTGATGCTTGTGACACGTGTTGCAATTGCCGGTATCGGTCGCTCCGGATTCACCAGCGTGTCGAGCGCAACCTTGACGTCACCATCATGGACCAGGACGATGGCAATCTCGGTGATCATGTCGCCACCGGTCGCTCGCGAACCGGTCGTCTCGACGTCCACCACCGCAAACGTGCAGTCGGATATCGCGGGTGAACGGCCTGCCGTCGCCACACGGTGCCATTTGCCGTTCGGAAGCCGTCGGATACGCGGGTCGGTCCCGAGCAAGGCCGTCACAAGACGCTCGCAAACAACCTTCGGAGCCCGTCGGATCCCAAGGATGTCCGACGTAATGGACGCGCTATCCGTTGGTTCCCGCTCCAACAGTTCGAGCGCGCGACCGACGAGCGTGCCACCAGGTCGAACTTGCACACCGGTTGGCTTCAAACCCGATCCCTCCTGAGCGGTAACGTCATGCAGCGAGGGCCTCCCCCGCCGCGGACCAACTCCGAACCACGAATTGTTATGATAGTCTTCCGTTGCGGGATCTGTCCTTTGCCGTCTTTCGCACCGGCCAAGATGGACTCGGCATCGACAATGTCGAATCCTGCCTTGTCAAACTCGTTCAGCGTAGCGTCGTTGCGACGATAGGCGAGTGCAACACCGGGCCGGAGGGTCAATAGATTACAACCCGACGCCCACTGTTCTCTTTCTTGGTGTACACGTTGAGGACCACCGCACAGGATCGGATCGAGCGCAAAGTCCACGCTGTTGAGCGCCGCAAAAAAATCGTTGTGTTCGGTGACAGTCTGAACTCCCTTGCGACGATGCAACACCGGGAGTCGCCCGGGGCCAATGAAATGCGGTGGGGAGACCACGCACAGTCCATGGTCAACCTGAGTAAAAAGCATGTCCAGGTGTATGGCGGTGGCTTGACCCGGCATCACGACAACAATCACGTCCGTTACCGCGCTGTGCTCAAAGAACACGTCGCATAAGGTATCCAAACCAACGGCGCTGGAGCGGTCGCTGAACCCAACGATCAACAGATCCTCACGAACTGGGTGTACATCCCCACCTTCGAGGGAGCGATCGAGACGGCGCTCGGCCGACCCGTCGTACAGAATGCAACGATTATTCAGCACCGGGTGATGTGTGAACAACGCCTTCATCAAAAGCTCTTCGCTCCACCGAGCCTCGTACCGCATTGCTCCGATCACCACGTCATGGCCTACTACAATGCCGATGTCCCTGGTGAAAAAGAGGTTGGGCAAAGGCGGAAACGAGACCCGCTTCTCATTCAGCGCTGTGGCGATAGGTCCAAGGTCTTCGGCTTCTCCCTCAATCAACATGGTCAACATGTCATCCACGGACATGCTCATCATGCGTTGAGCAAGTGCATCGGTGGATACGTAATCCGGTGCACCCGCGACAACTAAGCGACGGGCGTCCTTGTTGGGCAACACTTGGCGTAACAGATCGCGCACCTCGAACACATCGGCATAAAGCCGGAGCAACGCCGCGAGCACCTCGTGCTCAGCGCGAGCCGATTCGAGATCGATGATGTCATCGTAGAGGTAATCTTCCCGGGTGCCCGGCGTAACAGCGAGAATCTCGTTACCCGGGGTATGGATCAGGACCGATCGTAGCGGACCGACTTCGGATGCTACGTCAACAGGAAGCATATGGGAATCTAGCTGTTCCTCAATCCATAACTCAACGCTTCGAGTTCCAGGGCCAGGTTCACATTCTTCACCAAAACGTCATCGCGTGTCTTGAGTTGGACGGGTGCAAAATTCAAAATAGCTCGCACACCAGCTGCCACGAGACGGTCGGCCAGTTCCTGCGCGGCGGTCCACGGCGTCACGATGATCGCGATATCAACCGGTCTGTCGTGAAGGTCTTGCTCCAGGAGCGTGTGGTTGCGAACGGTAAGATTGCCGCGTGTCTGACCGATCTTCGTTTCATCGTCATCGTAAATTGAAATGACCTTAAAACCACGTTTCTCAAACCCCTTAAACCGCACGAGGGCTTCCCCGATATTTCCCGCTCCGATGACCGTCACAAGATATTCTCGGTCCAAACCCAAAATGTCGCGCAACTTTACCGCAAGCTCTGGCACGGCATAACCAAGGCCACGTTTTCCAAAGGAACCGAAGAAAGAAAGGTCCTTACGAACCTGTGCCGAGGTTGTGCCGCCGCGGGTGGCAAGCAAATCGGAACTTACCGTGGCAATGCCCTGGCCTTCGAAGTCCTCTAGGAACCGGAGATAAAGAGAAAGTCGGCGAACGGTCGAGTCGGCTATCTTGCGCATGGACATTGTGAAATTTTTCACAATTTACATGACTGCGGTCCAACCAGTCAACGCAAGACGACATTGAACAGGTCCGCAAGTACCTCTGGCGACAACGTTTCCGGTCGTGCATCGGGATCGGCGCCGGCCGCCTCGAGCGCCGCTTCCGCCGCTGCGGCGTCCAAGTGTTGCGCGTTACGGAGGCACCGAACCATCCGCTTGCGCCGCTGTCCAAATAGCGACGTGACAAAAACTCGAAATGCGTCACGCCTGTCGAAACCAACTAACGGTGCGACCCGTGGGGTCAGTCGCACCACCACGGAGTCGACTGTCGGCCTGGGTTTGAATGCACCCGCCGGCACACGAAAAAGACGCTCTGCGGTCGCGAAAGATTGCACCCCAACGGAGAGACCGCCGTACGTCTTTGCGCCTGGCGCCGCACAAATTCTCTCGCCCACCTCACTTTGCAATAAAAAAACAATCACGACCGCATTCCGATACGACAACGCCTGATGAATCAAAGGCGTCGAGATATAGTACGGTACGTTTCCGATAACTTTGAACATGTCCGCAGCTTCTGTTGCCATCTCCTGCCAATCGGTCTTCAAGGCATCGCCCTCGATGACTCGAACATTGGACAGGTCAGGGCGAGCGGACAGGTTGCGCGCGAGTGTCACATCTTTCTCTATGGCAACAACCGATCCGACACACGATGACAGTCGTGCCGTCAGCGTGCCCTCACCGGGCCCAATCTCCACAACGATGTCGGATGGTTGGGGGGATATAGCCGCGACAATGCGATCCAGGATCCGTGGATCCTTGAGAAAGTGTTGGCCTAACCGGCGCGACATGGCGGAAACAAACTAGATACGCAGGACGAGCATCGTCTGATCGTCAACGGCCGAAGCCGCAAATCCGCCTATGTCCGCGAAGACACGATCCACAATGTCTTCAGCGGGTTCGTCATAGAGTGACCGAACCAACTCCACCACGCGGTCTTCGGTGAACATGTCGCCGGAGGCGTCACGTGCGTCGGCCAACCCGTCCGAGAAAACCAACAAGAGCCCACCGTCACGATTGAGCTTTAGGTTGCCACCAACGATATCGTCGGCCTCGGCCAACCCAAGTGGTGGCACCGTGGCACGCAACCGGATTGCCGGGCCGCTGCGTGGCAGCACAAACGCGTGTGGGTGGCCCGCATTGGCGTACCGCAACATCCTGCCCTTGCGGTCCACGATCCCATAAAAAAGCGAGAGGAACATCTCGGTGGTGGTCAGCTCGGATTTGACCGACACGAGCAACCGTTGCAACGCTTCTTCCGGCGATTGTGACGCCGCCGCATGAATACCGGCCGCCGAAAGCACAAGCGCCATGATAAGGGCGGCCGGCAACCCGTGTGTGGAGACGTCACCGAGCATCACCCCAATTCGCGAATCGGACAGAGGGACAAATTGGTAGAAATCGCCACCCACAAGTTCGCCGGGGCTACATCGAGCCGACACTTCCGATGGATCGCCTATGAGGCGTGGCGATGGAAGGAGCCGGAGTTGAAGATCGTGCGCCAATTCGAGATCGCGTCGGGCCTTTTGCCGTTGGCGATCCAATGCGACCAAACGCGCGTTTTCGATTGCCGCGCCGATCTGATGCGCGATGGCCGCAACGAGTTTCCGGTGTCCGCTCGAAAACGCATCGGCACCGAGTCGATCAGTCAAGTTGATCACACCCACCGGACGCGAAACACCGTTCGGATCGGGGTACGTAATGGCCGCAGACAAAAAGGAATTGCCCTTGTACGGTTGTCGACTTGACGACTCCCGGTCGGGATCCAACTCGGATGCGTTCCCGGCGATGGATGTATTTTCGCGAAAGACACGCGCGGCAATCGAGTGTGCATGTTTTACCGGTATGGGCCCGAACTCACGCACGTCCAATCCCCAGCCCGCGACGGGACGTAACACCCGATCCGCGTCATCGTACACGAAGATCGACGCCCGTCTGGCACCCACCACACTGGAGACCTCTCGCACAATGACTTCGGCGGCCTCTTCGAGACCGATTGTGCGACCGAGGATGTCACTTATGGTGTAGAGGAGATCGATTTCTTCGTACCGCGCTGACAACTCTTCCGCAACACCAAGGGTGTCGCGCTCCACCGCGAGGATACGGCCGAACAGTGCGCCCAATGCGGCTTTGTCGACGGTGTCTTCGCCGTATTCGAAATAGTACCCGTCCGATCCGGGAACCGGACCGAACATACCCTGAGCGCCGACACGTTCGAGTGTGCCGTCGGCTTTTTTGGTGAGTTTGGGATCGGCGATTTTCGTTCCGGCGACGAGTTCCAGCGACTCACGACGGACACGCCAGAGCCTGACGTCCCTACCTAGCAGCGCGTCGAGCGCCGCAACGATGTCATCGAGTCGATCTAGTCGCAGCGCCAGATCATACAGATAGCGTTTCCACGATCATTGAATGTCACCTCGTCCACCAATTGGCGAATGAGGAACAAGCCTCTGCCACCCGGATGCTCGAGATTCGTCGCATGAGTGGGATCGGGGACGACGTCCGGGTCAAAACCGACGCCTTGGTCCTTCACCTGGATCTGAATGCGGTCCTCGTACACGTGTGTTGTCACGTCTACCAACTTCGCGGCGTCCATGCCATTGCCATATTCCATTGCATTGGATAGGGCTTCCGTCAACGCCACACGCAAACCGAAACGTGCGGCCCGCGGTGAGACGCCGCACTCAAGACAATGTCCGGCAACCAACTCCGTCACCTGTTCGATGAAATCAAAATCGCTCGGCACGCGCAAGGCGATGCCGCCAAGACCCGCACGACCCGTATCCGCCGATGTTCCAAGCCTTTGTACGGACAAACCCGTTGGTGTGGTGTTCAAACGGAACTGATGGCTTCTGATTTAGTGTCTGAAATGCTGAACAGTGTGTCTAACTTTGTCAGTTCAAACAGCATCCGAAGATCCTCATTGAGACCGGACAGACGCAACTCACCGCCGGCTTCACGGATTTTTTTGGAAACGGATACCAAAACGCCAAGACCCGACGAGTCGATATAACCGGTTTCGCTGAAATCGATCACGAACCTCCGGTCGCCAGTATCCAAGGTTTCCAACACCTGTTGCTTCAGTTCTTGGCGATTGGCCACGATTAGCTGACCTTCCACCGAGATCACAACCACGTCCTGTTCGCGGGTCGCGGCAAACGGCATGAGTTCTTCTCCTTCGCGTTACAGTGTCACCGAGCCGCTTGCAGTACGGCAATGGCGGCCACATCGACGATATCGGTTGAAGACGCACCCCGGGATACGTCCGCTACTGGTTTTGCGAGGCCCTGCAGGATTGGTCCGATGGCAGCCCACCCCGCCAGGCGCTGTATCAGTTTGTATGCGATGTTCCCACTGTCAAGATCGGGGAACACCAGAATATTAGCATCACCTCGTACGACCGACTCAGCAGCCTTGCGCCGCGCGACATTGGGAACCAAGGCCGCATCGGCTTGCAACTCCCCATCAGATCGAATATCGGGTTTCAGGGATCGAAACTGTTCCGCGGCCGTGCGCATCTTATCGACGCGCAGCCCCTTCGCACTTCCTTTGGTGCTGTACGAAAGAAAGGCAACGACCGGTTCATCACCCACAATGTAGCGCCTATCGTCCGCCGCCGCCGCCGCAATTTCTACCAGCTCGCTCGCGCTGGGGTCCGGATTGACACCCGCATCGGTAAAGGTGAGCACGGACTTTTCGTCCGGCCGGTCCCGAACCATATAGAACGCGCTACTGATGCGAGATGAGTCGGCGGCGACCCCAATAAGGTTCAGAGCCGCCCTGATGACGTGGCCTGTGGCATGCGTCGCTCCCGCGACGGCGCAGTCGGCCTCGCCAAGCGCTACAAGCCCCACAGCAAACCAGACGGGATCCAAGGCTAAGATGGTGGCATCCTTGGCAAGGTGAGGCTTCGCCCGCTGCGCGATGAGATCGGTAACCCGACCCAAACGATCGTCACCACCACAGTCGTTGACCACAATGACGTCGGCCACCTCGTGTTCAATAACCCGCGCGGCCTCACGGACCCTGGCATCCGCGCCTTCCGCCAATACAACGGTCCGCTTGGACCGCGCTGCGCGTTCATAAAGGTTCTGACGAAACGTCATCCGGCAAACTTCGTCGCGAGCGCGCGATTGACCTCCGGATGCACAAAATCCGACACATCTCCGTCATAGCTGGCGACCTCTCGCACGAGACTCGAGCTGAGAAACGTAAGATTCTGATGAGGAACAAGGAACACGGTCTCGAGTTCTGCGTTCAGCTGCCGATTCATCAGGGCCATCTGAAACTCGTATTCAAAATCGCTCACAGCCCGTAAACCTCTCACCACCAACTCGGCCCCCTCCTTGCGCGCAAAGTCTGCCAGCAGACCCTCGAACATACGCACCTCGATGCCGTCGATACCCGCAAGCACCGTGGTGAGAAGGTCCATGCGTTCGTCGATTTCAAACAGCGCATTCTTCGACGAATTGACGGCAACGGCGACAATCAGGCGATCAACGAAGCGAAGACTGCGCCGAATAATATCCTCATGGCCTCGGGTCACGGGATCAAACGAGCCTGGGTATATGCCGAGGGCGCTCATGGTGCGAAACAGAACGTGAGGGCGATGTCGCCGTAATTTGTGGTACGATCGCCGGGAATGGATGTCGCCGCGCGATGTTCGACACCCAAGATCTTTGCAAACGGTTTCGAACGAAAGGCACGAACCAACTCCATCCCACCTGCCGAGTCGTACGGAGGATCCGCAAACGCAATGTCGTACGCGTCCGTATCAAGAGCGGTCACGAACGCCATCACCTTACCGATGTGAATTACACATTCCCCATCAACACGGAGCATTGCAACATTCTTTCGAATCGTTTCGACACACGAGCGGGAGTGTTCGACAAAGTCTACCGCAATGGCACCACGCGAAAGCGCCTCCAAGCCCAACGAACCCGAACCGGCGAACAAATCCAGCACACGACTGTCCGGAATCTCGGGTTGCACGATACTCATCCACGCTTCTTTCACCCGGTTGGCGGTGGGTCTTATGTGTGATGTTGTTGGCGAAGACAAAACGCGGCCGCGAAAACGTCCTGCTATAATACGCACTACTATCCGGCGGGACGCAGGTCGAAAACGCGCGCTTGCAACGTGGATCCCCCATGCCACTCATTCTCCTCGAGTCGGAAGGCCACGTCCACAGGCGAACCGAGCCAATCCGGTTCAACCAGATCGACCAAACCGAACCCAATGGCCGATAAGCTACCGGTGTCATCCTCGAGCGTAAACCGAAGATGCCGTTCGCCAACTTCCTTACAATCCCGCGCTCGCGCGTTCGCCACCGCAAATACCGGCGCGGGGTTCCCCATTCCACACGGCTCAAAATACCGCAAGAGTCTCTCGAGCTTACGATCCAGCCGGTCTACCGATACGATGGCATCCACACGCTGGTTGCGCACGAGGTCGGCGGCGGTCAATTCGGCACGCACCGCTTCGTTGAAAGACTCTTTAAAGGCCGGAAGCCGGTCCGGGTGGATGGTCAGACCCGCGGCCATCTCGTGTCCGCCGTATTTCACCAGGTGATCGGCGCACGTCGTCAGCGCCCTGTGAAGGTTGAATCCAGCGACGGATCGGGCGGAACCCTTCCCAACATTTCCGTCGATACCGATCATTACCGTTGGTCGTGCGAACGTTTCGACCATGCGCGAAGCCACGATCCCGATGACACCCGGGTGCCACCCTTCACGTGCAAGGACGAGCCCGTACACGTTGTCGAGATCGACGGTGTCTTCGACTTCCTTTTTGGCCTGCTTGAGAATCGACTTGTCGAGATCTTGTCGGCGAGTGTTGATGCCATCCAACCGCATCGCCTTGGCCTTGGCCTCCTTTGGATCGTCGGACAGCAACAAACGAACCCCCTCCATAGCCTCGTCAATACGGCCGACGGCATTCAACCGAGGCGCCAGAATAAAGCCAACGTGCCCCGCCCGGATGTCACGGCCAGCGAGGCCTGTGGATTCCAGCAACGCACGAATACCAGGCCAACGCGACTCCCGGAGTGTGCGCAGCCCGTACCGCACCAAGGTTCGGTTTTCGCCGACGAGCGGAACCATGTCCGCGACCGTAGCCAACGCGGCGAGGTCGAGAAGGTGGTACGGCAGATTTTCGGGGAGCCCCAGCGCCGGTACTAAGGCTTGGCTCAGTTTGAACGCGAGCCCCGCACCACACAGTTCTTTGAATGATGACTGACAGTCCGGACGCTTGGGATCGATGACGGCGTCCGCAGGTGGCAGCTCGCCGGGGAGGTGGTGATCCGTAATAATCACCGTCATGCCACGCCCCTTTGCGTCCTTCACCGCATCGTGCGCGGTAACACCACAGTCGCAGGTCAGGATGAGCGATGCTCCGGCGCGCTCGGCAGCGTCCACACCAGCGGTGCTGAGGTCGTACCCGTCTCTGGTTCGATGGGGAACGAACGGGACGACATCCGCCTCCGCCGCGCGGAGAACCCGTGTGAGAATAGCCGTGGAACACTGACCGTCCACGTCATAGTCACCATGCACCATGATCGTCTCTTTGCGATCGACCGCGGCCGCGATCAGGGCCACGGCCTCCGGGAGGTCAGTGTACTCCTCCGGAGGGCTGAGATCGTCGAGCACCGGCCGAAGAAACAATTTGGCCGCGTCCGGGTGATTGACCCCCCGCTGCACCAATAGCGCGGCTAACGCCTCTGGTATGCGAAGATCAACTGCAAGTGCTAACGTCTGTTGAGGGTCTGGCGCCGCTGCCACCTTCCAGCGCGACGGTGCCGCCACCATCAGGATTCAACGTAAATCATGACGCCGCACCCTTCGCACGTTGCTGCCCCTTCGCTCAGCAGCATTTGCTGTTGGAGGTGCAACGGCACGGCCGTAAAGCAGTGTCCGCACGCACCGGCGTGCAATGCGTACACGACGAGGGGGGCCCGCCCTTTCCGAATCCGTTCGTACTGGGACAACAACGGGCGTGTGACGACACCCAACGATCCCTCACGGTCTTTGTGCGCCTCCTTCAACCGTCTGTCGCAAGCGCGTTTTTTCGTAGCGATTTGTGCGCGCCCGTCGGCCTGTTCTTCCGTCAACGCGGCCACCTTCAACTCGATTTCATCGGCGGCGGCCTCTGCCTTTTGGACTT
This sequence comes from Gemmatimonadota bacterium, assembly GCA_036679545.1. GTDB lineage: Bacteria > Gemmatimonadota > Gemmatimonadetes > Gemmatimonadales > GWC2-71-9 > JAZDDC01. The sequence goes on from JAZDDD010000433.1 coordinate 12,174, forward strand.
CGTCGGCCGAACGAAGCCACTCAGCCTCCTCCTTGGCCAAAACACTACGCGCCAGATCGATCTCAGCCATGAGTGTGGAGGCTTCTTTGGCGCCGCGGACCCATTCAAGCTTTTGACGCCGCCGTTCTTGCATGACTCGGTAACTCTCGATCTTACCTTCGAGCGCCTCTCTTTGTGTGGCCATGTCCACCGCACGATTACGTGCCGTGTCGAGTTCTTTTTGGACCGCACCAAGTGCTGAATCAAGCACGAGTAGTTCCGGGTCCAAGGCTCGTATCTCGCCCTCCACATCCATGATGCGTCGGTCTTTGTCCTGCAAGTTTAACAACGTTTTTAGTTCTTCCTGCACTACGCCTCCTTATCTTTAGCTCGCCCGCCACCGCAGTTGTGAGATTTCGCGGGATAACACCGCGATCTCTCGTTGAAGACCTGTTTTTTCGCTCTCTGCAACAAAGGGAAGCTGACCCTCCAGATGGGTCAAACGGCGTGCAAGCGGCCGACTTTGAATCCGCGATACCGCTCCAGCAACCGTCTTACTAAAATCGATTCCTTGCCACTCACTTTCCAACAACTCCTCCAACATTTGCCGTGCTGGCGGACTGACCTTCTCGACGAGTTCCGCACCCGCAAATGTTGGTGGCGCGGAGCAAAGGAGGTCGAATAGCTCGCGTTCCGGTTGTTCCAACAGAGAGCCATCCGGCAGCTGTTGCGCGATACCCGCGCGGCACATCGGTTCGTGCAACATGGCGTTGATCAAATCTCGATCTGGTCGCATTCGATAGTGACGCGCGGTCGTTGCTGCCGGGGCCATGTGTTGCCGTGGTGGCCCACTCGGTCCGGCTTTTAGCTCGATTCGAATGGATTCCGCCGTGATGTCCAGAACCTCGGCCGCTCTACTGATGTAGAGATCTCGGGTGACGCTGTCGTCCGTGGCGCGCAATGTAGGGAGAAGCCGATCCAGCGCCCGGCGTCGACCCGCCAACGATCCCAACCAACCCCTGCGCTCCAACTCATCAAGCTTACGGTCAAACACGTCCATTGCATCGTGCAGCACCTGTTTCAATGCTGCAGGGCCACCAGACCGCACAAGCGTGTCGGGATCTTCGCCGGGCGGAAGAGTCGCAATAAACGGACGAATCGAGATCTTTAACAACTCGTCGCACGCGCGGAAACTAGCCTTCTTGCCAGCTGTGTCACTGTCGTAAAGTACAATCACTTCCTTGGTCAATCGTTTGAGGAGAAAGCGGTTCCCAGCGGCGCCACAACGTTCTCAAACCCCGACTCCACTGCACGAATAACATCGAAGTAACCTTCGACCAGAATGGCGCGGCCTTCCTTGCGAATCGATTGCTTCGCATTATGGAGATTGTACAGCAGCTGACTCTTGTGAAAGACGGTCGATTCCGGGGAGTTGAGATACTTGGGCTCGGTGTCACCAAGTGCGCGGCCACCAAATCCGACAACTCGTCCCCGTATGTCATGAATCGAGAACAATAATCGACCCCAAAACCTCGGTCGGATAGATCCATCTTCACGGGTCAGAGCCAGACCCGCTTCCAGCAGCGTGTTATCGGCGATGCCGAGCTTTTCCATGGCCTTGAGAAATACCGACCCCTTGGGAGCAAACCCCATCCCAAACGGGGCAAGCCCGTCCAGATCGAATTCACGCTCCTTGAGATAAGCCCGCGCGTGTGCCGCATCATCGGCCTCACGAAGCCTGCGCGCATACCAATCCGCGGCAACGGAGACCGCCGAATACAACGGCTCGGCCGGATCCGGCCCGCCGGTTGGTCGCTCGGGAATCTCGACACCAACTTTATTGGCGATTTCGCGGACGGCATGCGGATAGTCGAGACCAAACCGCTTCATCATGAAAGAGAAAACGTCCCCTCCTTCATTGCAGACAAAGCAGAAAAACATCTGTTTTCTCGGAATCACGGCGAGGTTACGCTTGCTGCCACCATGGAACGGACACGGACCACGATAGTCCGTGCCTGTTTTTCGCAAATCGACGAACTCACCGATTATTTCGACCGGGTCCGCAGCATCGCGAATTTGCTCGATCACGTCATCCGGAATCATCATGCCTTCAACTCGGCAAGCGTCACACCCCACCCGCCCTCCTGAGGTGGTGCCGTGCGGTAGGACTCCACGCGGGCGTCACCACGAAGAAGATTTGTCACCCGTTCACGCAGCACGCCGGTGCCTTTCCCGTGAATAATCCTCAAGGCCGGTAAATCGGACACGACGGCTGCATCTATCGCCCGCACCACGACATCTTCGGCCTCGTCACCCGTCATGCCACGGAGGTCCACTTCGGACACGGCCGAGATCGCAGCCACCGTTGGAGCCGCACTGGACGTCGCCACCGCGCGGGCTTCCGGTTGGACACGTCGTTTCCTGTACGGTGTGTCCTCCGTTTTATGTGTTCCGGCCCGAGACTTTGTAACCACACGCCAGCCTTTTTGCATGGCTTGGCGTTGAAGTCTTTCGATGGCATCCGCCTCCTCCCGAACACCTTCTTCTACCAGTTGCCGGGCGGCTTTTGCGGTTGTCTCATCGGCCGCGCCTCGTGCGGTCAGGAGTGCCTCCTCCACCCGTTTTCGAGCTTGCAGCAGGTATTGTCGAGCTGAAGCCCTTCCCGTCGACTCGATGTCCTTGCGCTCTTGGACCAGGCTGTCGTTTTGGTTCTGGAGGTCTGTGCGTAACGCATCCAGTCCGTCTCGCTCCGCCGCCAGCCGTACTTCCGTAGCGGAAGTGTTTTGTTCGCGCGCGGAGAGATCGTGTTCACGGCGCTCGAGATCCTCGAGCAATGCATCGATGGATTGTTCGGCATCGGGGCGAATAGATTCGGCGTGATCGACAATCTCACCCGGCAATCCGAGTGAACGAGCCATGGCCAATCCGTATGACCGCCCGGGCACGCCTATCAAAAACTGATAGGTGGGCTCAATCCGATTAGGGTCAAACTGCAATGAAGCGTTTTCAACACCATCCGTATCGGCCGCCATCTGCTTCAGCTGACCCAGGTGGGTCGTGGCAATGGTGAACCCGTCCGCCTGCACCAAACGACGTATGACCGCAGTGCCAAGGGCGGCCCCTTCGGCCGGGTCAGTCCCCGTGCCGAACTCGTCTAATAACACGAGTGTTGCACGGCTCACCCGTTCCAAGACACGTCGCAGTGCTTTGACGTGTGCACTGAATGTGCTGAGGTTGGCAACGATGGATTGATGATCGCCGATATCAGATTGAATGCCATGAAAAACAGGGAACACGCATCCTTTTCCGACCGGGGGAATAATTCCAGATTGTGCCATCGCACACAAAAGACCGACCGCTTTCAACAACACGGTCTTGCCCCCTGTGTTGGGGCCCGAAATTAACACCACTCGGGTGTCTCGCCCGACCTGCATGTCAAACGGCACAACATCGTCCAGCTCGGCCAGCAAAACGGGGTGACGGCCATCTCGAATCGTGAAAGCCGCGGGCGCATCAACCATCTGCGGCGCAGCTCCGCCGATGTCGCACGCGTATCTCGCGCGTGCGTAGACGTCATCCACCACCACGGACATCTCCCAACCTTCCGCAACCGCGTCGATATGCTCACGCACCGCCGACGTCAGCTCGCGTAGCACCCGAATTTCTTCCCGGCGGGCTGCCGCCTCCGCCGCTTGTAAATCGTTCCCCAACGGGACCGCGTCGGCCGGTTCTATGAAGACGGTCGAACCCGATGCGGACTCGCTATGTACGATGCCGTTGAACCGACCTTGCGCATTTTTCCGCAACGGCACCACATAGCGACCGCCCCTGAGGGTCACATTGGCATCGGGCACCACATCTCCTGAAAGATCACGGAGTTTTTTTTGCAAAAAGGTGACGAGCTGACTCCGGGAACTTCGCACGGTTTGGCGCGCACGCTTAAGCGCCGGCGATGCGCCATCCGACAATGAGCCATCAGGTTCAAATGACCCCAAAAGACGTTGACCGAGGGACTCCGGTGGAGTTGGCCGGACCAGGACACCACAAAGGGGTGCATCCGCGGCAATGCGATCCAACTCTTGACCGATGGCTCTCATCGATTCAACAGCATGCCCAACGGCAATCAGCTCTTCTCCGTCCAGTACGCTTCCCTCGACACGCACCCGTTCGATCGTAGCTCGAATATCCGAGATGGCTCGTGATGTGAAGCGGTCCCCTTCGGCCATGAGGTTGGCCAACTCAGTGACCAGTTCCAACTCGCCGGTGACCGCGGCAACATCCGCGTTGGGCTCTCGATTTCGAATCCGTTCCGCACCCGGATGGGACCTGGCACGTTCAGCGACCACGGCCAAGGCCGCTCTGAATTCTATCTGATCACAGGTTTCATTATCGAGAACCAAAGCCGACGTGTCAGGAGCCTTGGCCTCTTGGCTCACTGCCCCACCCGTCCGCTTCGTTTCACCCGAGCAACGGCCTCGTGGCGGAACGCCAAACTGCACCCACGCGGGGCCGGTGCCCGGGCCCGACCCGGCAAGACGGGTAGCGGCCCTTTCGATAGACTCAGGGATCGAGAACCAATGGTGTGCCACCCATCGGCATGAGATGCAATAGAAGCGCTCATCCCGCAGGACGGCCGCTCCGGAGACGGTAGACCATTTTGCCGCGTAAAACGTCCGACGTAAAAAGAATCGTGTAGACCTTGAACTTAGACCGCGCGAAAACCCAGAGCAAGGGAGCTAACCCGGTGGCCACCGCATCAACCGCCCACCCAGGACGTGGGCGTGGATATGAAATACGGACTGGCCGCCATCTGAATTGGTATTCAACACGACGCGATAACCGCTTGTTTGGACACCTTCGCAGAGAGCAACGTCACGAGCGAACGTCATCAGGCGCCCGATCACTGCGGGGTCGGTCACGTCATTGAGCGACACGATGTGCTGTCG
>JAZDDD010000434.1:0-2646 GCA_036679545.1 Gemmatimonadota bacterium
GTAACGGTACGGCGTCCGGAAGTCAATGTCTTTCATTTCGATGGTGGAGTTTTTTGCCACAGAGCAAGATAGAGACACAGAGGCTGATGTGTCCTCGTGCTGAACAAGAACTCATCCGTAATTCCGATCCGCCGGTTTGGTCGATGGGAAAAACCAAGCTTTCTCTGTGTCCTCTATCTTACTCTGTGCCCTCTGTGGCAAAAAACAAAACGGCATTCTCGCTCTATGCCTAATCCTTAAAACGGGTGCGCGCGACGCCTTCGCATGTTTGCACACATAAATAAATGCGTAACCCGCCTGTTTCGGACACGACTCACGTTGGGACAAACGCCACAATCCGCAACGGTGCTCCACTGCCGCCTTTGATCTTTGCCGGCAACGCGACCACAAACGCCCCCGTGGACGGTATGCTGCTGAGACTTGCAACGTTCTCGAAGCCCGGCACGTTCTCGCCATAGAGAATCTGATGTGTCTCGAACGTGGTCGACTGGCCGTAGTCAATGCTCGGCGTGTCGATACCTACGGCGTCAACAACTCGGTGATCGATGAGCCACTGAGCTGCCGTTGGTGATATGCCCGGGAAATGGAGTAACGGTACGGCGTCCGGGCCGCGCTGTGCCGTACCTAGGTAACGCTCGGTGTCTGGCCACCGGTTGCCCCAACCGGTGTGAAAGAGAACGATTGCTCCGTTTGGGATGGCGTGGAACTGAGACTCCCACGACTCGATGTCTTCCACGGTGATCAAGTAATCTGGACTAACTTTGTCGGAAATATCGATGACAACGGCCGGACCGATGAGTCGATCGATCGGGATTTCGTCGGCCGTCTGTCGTCCTTCGGCAAAATGTACGGGCGCGTCCAAATGTGTCCCGCCGTGCTCTGCCATGAAGAGATTGTACGCCGAATAGAAATAGCCTGCGTCAGTTACGCCAAACGCGACTTCTTCCATTGCGAACGGTGCGGCGGTGGGCCAAAAGACAGCGTCTTCCGACAGCGTATGGGTGAGATCAATCCACTCACCAGCCGATCCATCGAACACCGAGGATACATCCGGCCCGGATGTGCAACCCGCGATAAGATGCAGACCGACCAAGAATGAAAACTCTCTTTGGTGAATCATAAATTGGTGCTCCGTTGTAGAGTCTACGTGTCATGAGCGAAAAACCTGCGGGCCCGCCGCGACCGCGATGCCGGATATGTCGAGCGCGGCTTCCAATGTGCACAATAGATTGGCAACCTTTCCGTTCGGAATTGTTATGCTGTGGTGTGACTCATTGCCTATTCCGATCAATAGATTAACCTGCGCTATGTTTCTTCAGACGACACGTGGACGGTCACTGCTATGAACTCCGGCGAGTTCATCTTTCTCTCGTTATCCACGCTCATGGGCGGGGCACTGGGTTCGTTTGGGCTCAATGTCCTTGCCCAACGTCCGCTGTTAAGATCCATCATCCAACGGTGGCGTTGGTGGGGGTTAGTCTTGTTTTACGCCGTGATCATTTTGACGGTGGCGGCCGGTGTAACGGCGATCGTACGTCGTGTGCTCGCAGCCGGCAACGACATGACCCTGTTGAACTCTCCATCCTTTTTCTTTCTGTTTGGGTTTCTAGCCGGTCTGCCCTTCACTCTACCAACGGTAACAAGTGTCTGGCGTGCAAGAGATGGCAGGACTGGTCGTCGAGCAAAACCTAAACCCGCGACCCCGCAGCAGCGCACGGAGTTTGCCAGGGGCCTCGAGAAGCAACTACGTGAATACATCGATGCATCTCGGTCCGTTCACCTCAAATTGCAAGGGGAAAAGGGCAACATCTTGCTATTTGAGGGGGATATCACCAGGCAAGAGGGAGAACGACTCGTCGCCGCGTTGCGTGGAGATCTCATGGATGTCGAAATTGAGCGGGTTGAGGGGGAAGTAAAGGGCAGCAAATGGTGGGTTCGGGTCCACAACGAGCCAAAAAAGAAGTAATGCCGTTCAATCCACAGTCAGCCATTCGTTCGTTCCGGGCCAGCTTCGAAGCCATCGGGACAAAGAAGCGAGCAGTGGGCGAGAAGAAATACCTCAAGAGTAATCTTCGTTTCTACGGCGTGCCGCTACCCGCTATCCGCAAGACGGTCAAGGAATATTGCAATGCCAATCCCGACTTGTCGCGCGAAAATATCTTGAAACTGGTTTCCAGTCTATGGAAAACTGATCACCACGAACTCCGTTCAGTCGGTATCGGCCTTTTGGAGCGACGACGTGCATTGTTGTTCGTAAAGGACATGGATGTGGTGGAAAAATTGGTCAGGCAGTCGGAAACGTGGGCGTACGTCGATTGGTTGGCCGTGAAGGTGGCGGGAGGATTGATTCTGGACTACCCGTCTGCCAAACGAGTGCTACCCCGCTGGTCCCGAGACTCATACATGTGGGTTCGACGATCGTCCATGTTGGCCTTGTTGCCCTCACTCAAACGAGATAGAACCGATTTTTCGACGTTCAGCAGTTTTGCGTCCGCGATGATAGAAGAGAAGGATTTCTTCCTTCGAAAGGCAATTGGTTGGGTGTTGCGCGAGGTGAGCAAGAAACGTCCGGACGAAACGTTTGGGTTTCTCGATCAACACGTCGATGTTGTTTCCGGTCTCACGCTGCGTGAGGGAAGCAAGTAT
>JAZDDD010000435.1:0-2759 GCA_036679545.1 Gemmatimonadota bacterium
CCTTCGCGCGTCGCCTGAGATCAGGGACTTGTCGCCCGGTGGGTGCATTGTCTTGACGATCAAAATTGAAAGTAGATGAATTGCAACTCGCCGAAATTCCCAAGCAACGCGATAGCGAGTGCCGTCGTGAGATAGACGGGCCATCGGATTGTAACGGGCAGATGGGCGATGTCTAACCCATGCCGTCTCTCCCGCTGCAACCACTCCGCCACGACGAGAATTCCAATATAGGCGGAAAGGACTGCCGTCCAGGACCCTGGCAGAGTTTCACCGCGTGCGAACGGCGTTAACAACATTCGGTTCAGTTGGTCGATAGCCAGCGTTAGCGAATCCGAGCGGAAGAAGACCCATGCGATTGTCGTGAACCAAAACGTAACTACTATGCCGACCACATCCGAAACACTCGGCAGCGTTCTGCCGGCGGCAACAATATCCACGTGTCGTTTATGGCGTCCCAGCCACATGATCGGCAGGTAGTACAATCCATTCAGCAGGCCCCAAACCACGAAGGTCCAGTTGGCACCGTGCCATAGCCCTGAAACGGTGAACGTGATCAACACATTCACCGCGTGACGAAGGGGGCCCAGCTGGTTGCCACCCAACGGTACGTACAGATAGTCCCGAAACCACGTCGACAAAGAAATGTGCCATCGACGCCAAAACTCTGCGATGTTCCGCGAAAAATAGGGGTAAGCAAAGTTCTGCATGAGCCGAAATCCGAACAATCGCGCGATGCCAATCGCAATGTCCGAATAACCCGAGAAGTCACAGTAGATCTGGAACGCGAACAACACCGTCCCAAACCACAGGGTGGGACTGCTGAAGTCAGCACCACCTGCAAAGATGGCGTCCACATGTGGAGCGATGTTGTCTGCGACGACAATTTTCTTGAAGAACCCCCAGAGCATTTGACGAATGCCGTCTTTGGCCAGCGGCATATCGAACGAGCGAGGTCGTCTGAACTGGGGTAGCAACCGCTGCGCCCGTTCAATTGGGCCGGCCACGAGCTGCGGAAAAAATGCCACGTAGGAAAAAAATGCGATCGGATCATGCACCGGTTCGGTCTTGCGGCGGTACACGTCAATGGAGTACGAAAGCGATTGAAACGTGTAGAAACTGATTCCAACCGGCAGAAGAATGTCGAGCGTCGCGGTGCTCACATTGAGGCCCAGCGAGTTGACCACCGAGGCAAACGAGCCCTTGAAAAAATCGAAATACTTGAAGAAACCGAGAATGCCGAGGTTGACGACGACGCTAAGTGCCAACCAAACACGACGGTGCTCCCTGGTGTTCAATTGAACACCCACAACGTAGTCCACCAGTGAACTCACGAAGATGAGCACCAGAAATCGGGCGTCCCAGTACCCGTAAAACACGTAGCTGGCAATGAGAAGCAGGGCGTTCTGCGCTCGATGCCCCACATGCTGTAGACTCCAATACGCCGCGAACACCGTCGGCAGGAACAGCGCAAAGACCCAGGAGTTAAAGAGCATCTATGCGGTCTTCACTTGCCGTCTCATTCCCCACGAACACCTGGCATCGCCACGAAAAGAAGAACGGCGGCCCTCGCAACTCGAAGGTCTATGGAAAGTGTTGACATGGGAAGGACTCAGTGTCCCAACCATTTTTACACACGATCTTGACTGCCGTTTCTTTAATCCAATCCGTAATGGTTGGGTGGGGCAAAAACCCTGCGGTCGCGACATACGACAAACCGTGCAACACTTCCGCATAGGGGCCAAACCCGGACAGCCGAAACGGGACAACAATTACCCTGTCGCCTGATGCCGATCGCTCGGTGACAAACCGGCGCACATCTGCTTCCGCCTGCTGCCGAGCAGTGGGCCAGTCCTCGCGTAGCGTGGCGACGAAGATCTGACGGAAACCGACACCACGGACGGCCGCGGCCGTTTCCTCCATCGCTTGACGCAGTCGATCGTTTCGGTCGTCGGACCCCTGACCATGGGCGAGGAGCAGGACACTCTCACGCTGCGGATCGCGGCTCATGTCGGTGACCCGCTGTACAACCAGTGCCGCGATGCCGTCCCAATCCGCTAGACCATCTAGGTGGGTTGCCACCTGCAGGTCATGCTCGATGTGCGGTTCAGCGCTGTCGCGACGGGAGCCAATGCCCAAACGGAGCAACTGCGCCGTCCGTTGCAAAAACGAATCGCCCGACACGAAAACCCGAACGAGTGCCACTCGGCGTACTCCCCGGGTGGCCAAGGAGTCGAGGCCGGCTGCGAGCGTGGTCGGGTCTGCCATCCCGAAAGCCAGCGCTGTAGGCAGCTGGTCCCGCAAAGGCTCGATCGCCCGCGCGACATCATCGTTCCAGCCGGAGCCCCCACCGTGCGCCATGACGAGAAGCCCAACTCGGGGTTGGGAAGTGGGTGCCGGCACCGCCTCCCTCTCGGTCGGACCGGCACAGGCGAGTTGGCTCACAAGGAGGAGGCCAATGGTGAAGCATTGTGGTATCATAGTTGAAAATGGTTTTCATTTGCAAGTATCATTAGGTTGAATTGTACCTCCTTCCCGCCGAACATGGCAAGGAGCTTCCCCGCCTGGTCATCGACGACTCAAAGGAATACGCGGAAAAGGCGCGCTGATTTCGATCGGGAGGGTTTATGCGCGACAGTTGTTGGAAGGACAACCTAGTGTAGTGTCGCCGAAATATGGTCGCTATCGAGGGCGTCACCGCGCCCGATCCTGCAAGGCGCGAAGAGGAGTCATAGCCGCGCTACGGCGACGATGAGCAACGC
>JAZDDD010000436.1:0-2374 GCA_036679545.1 Gemmatimonadota bacterium
CAAGAAGAATTCAAAACGCATGTTTTGGCTTCATACCCGGAATACAATCATCGCTACGCTCATTCCTTTGAGTGGACGTGGACGAATCAAAAGATGCGCCAGTGGTTCGCTAAATATGCTTCTTCAATTTAGTGCAGGTTTTCGTGCCAGGGACACTAACTCCCCGCTCGCCACCAACTTTTGCGGAGCGCCGGCGGGCCAACGCTCGGGGCGAAAGTTGCGAATGAAAAGATACTGCTCGGTGCGCATCGCCCGCTGAGGGTAGGCTCATCGTACCACACAAGTCGCTATCCAAAAAAAATCTAATCCGGTCCAAATGTTTCCCAGGCGGTGGACATATCGTGGACACGTTGCAGGCCTATCCATAGCGTTTGCGTTCCAGGTTCTGTCGAGTTGCGTTGCACGTAGCCCCCCAACGACGCGACCATGCGAATCATTTCGTTTAAACGAGGCGGTGTTGATGGTGGATCCGCTCTTTTGACGATCATGTAGACCGACTTCCATTCGCTCGGCGAAAACACCACTTCGCAATTCAAGTCGGGGCACTCGCGGCCCAACCGGCACAGGTACATGATCCGCCACGCGATGATCGCATACACCGCCATGCAATTCAACAATCGACTCAAGGTTTCGAATGGACGTTCCTCCACTCGACAGCCTGACTTGATCGTGCGAAAATATATCTCAATCTGCCAACGAATGCAGTACGATTCGACGACGGCCCGCACTTGGTCCGTCGTGGCAATCGGCAGCGTCGTAACCAAAAGCCACTGAATGGGATCGCCGTCCGCGGGCGGATTGGCTTCCTCGACCAACACCACATTTACCGTGACTTCCGGCAGCTTTCCGCCAACGGGCCGATAGGGCGGACGCAAGATGACAGGGGCCGCGCGAATCTCCACCTCCGCCACACGCGCCTCACGCGATTTTTGACGCGACGAAGTGGCCGTCGCGATCTTCGCCGTGCGGGCGCTCACGTTCACGGTGCAGGTGTACAAACAGGGCGTCTCCCGTGGCTTTTTCAGCCAGTTGCTCGAATCCTGGGTCGCCCGCGTCTGACACGCGCGAACGAGAAGATGCACTTCGCTCTGCTCGGTCGAACGCGGCTCGGAAAACAACTCGTAAATGTCCGCTTCGCTATCGCCGACACAAACGCAAACGGTGTCCGGGCAGGCCTCGGCAACATCGCGAGCGGCCCGCAAGCCTTCCAGCCAACGCACACTTTCCTTGTCTTCGATGGGCGTTGCTTTTCGCTTTTGGGACTTTTCGGCGGACGACGACGTGGTGTCAATTTCGTCGCGAGCCCAGCTTTTCTGCCACACGATGCCCAACGACACTCCGCTCGCATCAAACGCCATCAGCGGATGAAAGAACGCTCCCCGGCGGGCCTCGCAATCCGTCGGGCCGGCGCCAACGATTTGTTGGTTTGGCCGCGTCAGATCGAGTTCGGTGGTGTCTTGGACGAGCAGCACGAATTGGCATTGCGAGATCCGTTCGTGCGTGGCATCAATATGGGGCTGGAGGATTTTTTCGGGCGACACTTTTTCGTTGTCAAAAAACCGATAAGCGGCTTCCATTTCGGCGCGCGCATGCGTGGCGGCGGGGATACTGAGGTTGGGTTTGTCCCCCAACTCATCGATCACCTTTTCAAGCCTTTGATCCAAACGTTTATCGCCGAAGTCGGCGCCACGAACTTCATCGACCAAGGACGCAGACATCCCAAACCTCCGTGCGAGTGTTGTTTTCCCATGACGGCTTCCCGGCAGTCCCTGGAGGAGAAGCATGTAAGAAGCATTCGCGGTCAAGCGTGAAAAGTCAACGCACTTGGCGCCGCCGCCAGTCGAAAACCCCACCGATGGAAAATGACTTGTGTGGTACGATGAGTCCGCAGGGCTGGGTTCGATGAGAGAGAAAAGTCGTTGGAGGGCCAAAGGCCCGGCCGTTTGCGATCGTTGCGCCGCGGATCGACCGTCCACGTAAATGGCCGGGCCTTTGGCCCTCGGTAAAATCATTGGCCGACGAAAACCCAGCCCTACGGACTGGGCTAGGCAAACTGCTGGGCCTTCGGCCCGAAAATGGCACGTCGCCTTTAATTTCGCGGTATTGGGCTGAAGCCGGCATCCGAACGATCGAACTTCTGAAAAACGTCTCTTGACACATTTGCATTCGAAGGTGTCGCGCAAACCATGTCGTACACCCGTTACGGAAAGAGTTATGGCGATCTACACCGGCCATATCGAGAACTGGAAAGAAGCCGGTGGCTCGGATGCGGAGATCACCGTGGTCAACAAGGCCGAGGGGCGCTCGACGCTGGAACTGTTCCTCAAAACCTTTCCAATTGGAGAACTCGGACATCCAGGCGGACGTCGTCATC
>JAZDDD010000437.1:0-5430 GCA_036679545.1 Gemmatimonadota bacterium
TGGCATGATCGCACTCTTTGACCAAATGCCACGTCCCCTCCAGCGTCAGATCTTGGTGCGTGAGCAACTTGGCTTTGCGTATAACCGCCGCGCCGGTGTCAACAATGACGATGCAGATCGTGCTTCGGCGCTGCAGACCCTTAAAGAGGTCGAGGAACAACAGGGTGCCAGTTCAGAAACCTGCGGACTAATTGGCCGCATCTATAAAGACAAATGGTCCGACGAGCTAGCCAACGGCAACCAACGACATGCGCTGGGACATCTGACCAAGGCGATTGCCGCGTATACGCGAGGGTTCATGTCGGATCAGCGTGACGCGTATCCTGGTATCAACGCCGTCACATTGCTCGACATCAAGGGTGACGAAGCGGCCCTCAAACAGCGGACACGTTTGCTTCCGGTTGTTCGGTTTGCCGTCGAACAACGTCTTGGTGGTTCAGAACCTGATTACTGGGACCACGCCACAATGTTGGAGTTGGCCGTGTTGGACGAAAACGAGGAGTGCGCGTTCGAACATTTGGGCGATGCACTCGCTGCGGTTCGAGAACAATGGGAGCCGATCACGACTGCCAATAACTTGAAGTTGATAGCGCGCGCGAGGGCCACTCGAAATACCAACACCTCCTGGCTCCAGGAAATCATCCAAGAACTCGAGGCCAAACACTAACGATGATGATCACCGATCCTGTTGGTGTATTTGTCATACTGGCGGGTGTTGTATTCCTGGCAGTTTGGCTCGAGACAAAGCATAAGCTGTTCCGCGCGCTCGGTGCGGCCCTCGTAGGCATCCTGATTGGGATGGTCTTGTCCAACGCCGGGTTGCTGCCGGATCAATCCCCTACCTACGATTTCTTGATGGGGCCCGGAATATCCGTTGGCATCGCGTTGATCTTGTTGAGCGTTGACGTGAAGTCCATAATGCAAGCTGGGCCCACCATGCTCGCGGCATTTCTCATCGGTGCGGTGGGGACGGCGCTTGGGGCGATTGTCGGGGCGTTGACGCTCGCCAACTCGGTCGGACCGGAGACCTGGAAATTGGCTGGCCAATACACGGGAACCTACACGGGTGGGGGAGTAAACTTCGCAGCCCTTGGCCGCGCGTTCGATACGTCAAGCAACATGTTTACGGCCGCCACAGCTGCCGATGTGATCGTAACCGCGTTCTGGATGGCGACCTGTCTCGCTGTTCCGCTATTGCTCGGCCGCAAGGGCAAACGGGATGACCACGCCAATCCGGCGAATGGAGACCGGCCCGCGACACTCGAACAGTCACTGTACAGCAGCGTTCGGGCCGTCCCTCTTTCACACACGGCTGCGCTTGTGACGATCGCAGTCGGGTCCGTGTGGGCCTCGGAATTCTTGGGGGCGGTCATACCTTTTCTACCCGATGTCCTCTGGCTGACAACCATCGTGCTCTTGCTTGCACAGATTCCCGCAATTAAGGGGTTGGTCGGCAGTGCGATGTGGGGGAATTACCTCCTGCTCCTATTTCTTGCGAGCAACGGAGCGCGTTCGGTCATCGCGAATATTGTTAGTGTTGGACCGGCCGTTTTTTATTTTGCGCTCATCACCGTCGCGATACACGGCATCGTTATCTTTGGGGTCGGACGTCTTGTCCGTATTGATCCGGCAACGCTTGCCGTGGCGTCACAGGCCAACGTCGGTGGAGCGGGCTCGGCCATGGCGCTGGCCGGTGCCAGAGGGTACACGGATCAACTACTTCCCGGGGTTGCTGTGGGTCTTATGGGATACGCCGTGGGAAACTATACAGGATTTGCAGTAGCGTCCTTAATGCGTGGCGTCCTCGGCGCTTGACCAGAAGGGTTTATCCCCAAAACGAACATGCGCACTCGTGAGTGCAGTGACTCCGGGCGCGGTCGTGGCCCATAGTTATGGCCCACTCTGTGTAATGCGCACTCAGTAGAACTTCTCTATGTCCAGCATGTTTCGCAAAGACGTGCCAGAGAGATAACGCTCGATGTTTTCGCAGAACAGATCCGTTAGCCGTGTGTTTTCCCTGTCGCTTGTGGCACCGGAGTGCGGACATACAATAACATTGGGCATAGTCCACAATGGACTGTCGGTTGGCAGTGGTTCGGTGCGAAATACATCTAAACTGGCACCGCCCAGGTGGCCTGACTGAAGAGCATTGACCAGGGCGTCCTCATCCAGAAGTGCTCCTCGTCCGATGTTTATTAAAAACGCTCGCTCAGGAAGCGCGGCGAGTTCGTCACGACCAATGAGGCTCTCGGTCTCATAGGTGTGAGGCGTTATGAGAACCACGAACTCCGCACGAGGCAACAACTGGTGTAATGAGTCCGGTCCGAACAGCTCGTGTACACCTAAAGACGCGGGGTCCGTATGCCCGGGGTTACGTTTGATACCGATGATATGCATGCCAAAACTCGCGGCCACCCGCGCCAATGCGGTGCCGATGGAACCGAGCCCAACAATGAGCAACGTACGCCCGTCCAAATCCGTGCCTGCGAATCGCTCCCAATGTTTACGGGTCTGATTGTCGATCGTGCCCAACAGCCCGCGAGAAAAAGACAGCATAGACATCATGCAGAATTCGGCTAGTGGCTTTGCGTGAACACCACTTGCGGTTGTAAACCGAGTGCGTGGCATTCGCGTGTGGTACTCGTTACGAAGGACGAATTGTCCGATGCCTGCGCTGGTCGCCTGTATCCACCGAACATTCGGCGCCAGCGATGGTAGGTCTGCCTGATGTGTCCGATCGAAGTCAAAGAGGATCTCCGCGTGCTCGAGCCAAGTCGTCCAACGCGCTTTCTGGGCTGGTGTTCGAACAAAGGCGCCGCCAACATGATCGGCGGCGTATCTGGGTGGGGGAATGAGGTCGGGATCGTATAAGACGCGCAGCCGAGGGTCCACAGCTTGGATGCGCTCGATGTGCTCGTTCTCGAGATAGCTGGCGACAAGCAGGTTTATCGCCGACATTGTCGTGAGGTTACATTATGGAACATATCGCGAAATCTGTATTCCTTATATAAACTCTCGTATTGTGATCGTCATCAGAATCATCTTGGCGCGATGGGCCGTAGTGGTGGCGTGATTTTTAGCGGTTATATGAAAAAAAGGAAGACTCGATGGGATTAACCGACTGTCCGGAATGCCGGGCGGAAGTCTCCGAACACGCCCGGGCATGCCCCCAATGCGCGTACCCCATTGGTGGTCACGTGCCGTCACCGCTGCGAAGTACAACGGCGGGTCGGGGCGTGGTTTCGGCTTTAGACGTGACAAAACAGATCGTGAGTCGGTTGGCGCTGGGCGGGATGTTTTTCGCGAGTGGGATCGCGTTTGAGGCGCCGCCCGTAATCGTGGGCGCACTCATCGTGGCGGGATCGTCCATTCCGATTTGGTTCAAAGCCAGACGTGCCGAGAGGTTGGGCGCTGCCGGTGGCGATTTTCGTCAAATCGAGGCACGTGTGGAACAGCAGTTACGGGAGGCAGAGGATCGGACGTTGCAACAGTCATCTGAAATAGAAGAAAACGCTCGCCAAATTGCCGATTTGGAGGAACGGTTGGATTTCACAGAACGTCTGTTGACGCAGCATCGAGAGAAAGCATGACGGGGTCCGTTAGGTATCTGGTGTCTGTGGTTTCGATTGGCGCCGACACTCCGTCCGTTGCGATCATGCGTGCGGTTTCCGAGTTGGGTTATGTACCGGTCGATTTAGACGCGACGGGCATCATCAACCGCAAACCATGGGAATCTGCCCAGCGCCACGTTGAACGTAGCGATTACCTCGTCGTTTTGGTTGGTCGTTACAAAACTGGCATTGACGTTCCAACGGCTCAGGTGAAACACGCATTCGACACGGCGGTCGAGCGGGATGTACCCGTACTCGTCGTTGTCCCGTCAAAAGATGGTGCCAAGACCGATCCGCGTGAATGGCGCGAATTCATTGACAAGATGGTCGCCAACCCCTTCGGAATGTCGGGCACGTACACCGGCAACAACGACGGTTTCGCCGGTCTGATCGGGCGAATGATTGACACGTATGTACGGCCAGGTTTTGTCTCGACGACTGAGTTACCCAGCAAGAACGTAGCGGAACAGTTAGCGGAGTTGATCAGGGAGAACCAAGAATTGAAACGGCGGTTGGGACAGGACGGCGGTCGCGAAGAGGCCCGTCAACGACGCGAGACCGTCGCGCATATGCTTGAGGAAAACAAAATCCTCATCCCATTGTGGTACCGCGGCGCAACAAGTTGGGGAGAACCGATGGAAATGAGCCTGTACGATTTCTTTCTCCGTATGGGGCCCGAACTGGCGTCGGAGGTTTCCACGGCCGGTGCGGCCGAGTTCATTCCGGTCGGTGTGTGTGGTCTGGATCGGGAAGATTTTCGCTCGCGATGGCCTGTACCTTCCAACAACTTGAATCTTTGGTTCACCGACTTGATGGCGATCGGGGTTGTTGAACCGTCGCTGCGCAAACGGGGCAAGGACGAAGGCCAATACTGGACACTAACCATCGAGGGTCGTGAGCTGCTTGCGGATGTTCGGCGATCGGTTTTGCGTGGTGGTGGTCATCGTCACGTCGGATACACGTCGGAATTTCCGATCGCTCAAAACATGGATGCCGATCTCTAGTGCTCCTGCCATAGTGACGCTTGACGTCTGATCGTTTATATACATATTGTACATGTACAAAATGTATATAAAGGCGGTTCCTCATCAAACCAGACACGCTCAAGCATCTACCCGTTAAGCCGGGAGTGTTCCTCATTCTCATGGCGTTGGCTGAGGAGGATCGACACGGCTATGCGGTGATGAAATCTGTTCGCGAAAGATCGGGCGGCCGTGTGCGGTTAGAGACTGGGCCGCTCTATCGGTATCTAAGCCGTCTCATTGATGACGGAATCGTTGCCGAGACAAAACGGGCTGCCGGTGCGGATGATCCTCGCCGACGGTGTTACTATCGCCTCACAAAACTTGGGCGGGATGTACTGACAGCGGAAGCCGTCCGACTGGCGGAGTTGGTCGAGGATTCGAAGCGTATCGGTGTCTTAGCTAAATCGCGAACGAGCCCAGGATGAGAAGGTCGACTCTCGGGACCGTCTACTCTTTGCTACTGCGTGCGTATCCGCGTAAGTACCGAGCACGATTTGGCGCGTCGATGTTGGCCGATTTTGAAGATCGTGCTGCCGAGGTTCGAACACGTGGAACACTCAGTTTGGCATTGCTCCTCGGCGCAACGGTTTTTGACGTCGCGCGTTTAGCTCCGCTGGAACATTTTCGCGCACGCGCGTTCCGGGGTAATGACAAGAAAAACGCACGGTACGCGTCACCGAGGTCGTCACTCTCGAAATACGCCGGTAGTGTACGTGTGGCACTGCGGATGGTGGTAAAGAATCCCTTGTCAAGCGTCGTTGCGATGGTGACGATCGCGTTTGGCATTGCATTGA
>JAZDDD010000438.1:0-3482 GCA_036679545.1 Gemmatimonadota bacterium
GCTCGCGACATGTCGAAAACCGGTCGGCCAGGTCTTTTCCCATGCCAACAAATTGCGCGCCCTGCCCCGGAAAAAGAAGAACGGCCTTTACCACCGTACCACCATGCTCGCCCAGGTAATCCCGCCCCCGAAAGCAACGAGCAGGACAACACTACCCGCCTGGATACGCCCTCCTCGCACGCATTCATCCAACGCAATGGGTACCGACGCTGCCGACGTGTTTCCGTAGCGATCGACATTGACGTAGAATTTTTCCCGTGGAAAACCCAGGTGCTTTCGCGTGGCCTCGATGATCCGCATGTTTGCCTGATGGGGAATTAACACATCGACATCGTCCACGGTGAGGCCCGCCTTCGTCAAAGCTTGCCCGCATGCGTCCGCCATGAAAAGAACGGCTGTTTTGAAAACCTCACGGCCAGCCATGTTGATAAAGTAACTGCGGTCGTCCAACATCTCTTGATCGGGCGGATGATTCCCTCCTCCCCCCGAACGAAAAAGGAGATCTCCCAGCGTGCCATCGGACTTCATGTACGTGGACAAAATACCGCGATCGCCATTCGACGCCGTGCGCACCAAAGTCGCACCCGCGCCGTCGCCAAAGAGGACACACGTTTTGCGATCTTGGTAGTCGGCGATTTTCGAAAGACGTTCCGCACCGAGAACCAAGATGTTGTTCGCCGTCCCGGCCACAACCATGCTTTCGGCCACGTTCGCGGCATAGAGGAAACCACTGCACGCCGCGCCAATGTCGAATGCGGCTGCGTTCTTGGCACCCAACGCCGCCTGTAAGTCGCATGCGTTCGATGGCAGGAGGCGGTCGGGGCTTGCTGTACCCAGAATGATTGCGCCGACGTCCTTGACATCAACACCGGCCGCCTCCAAAACATTTTCGCACGCCACCTTTCCCATATAGGTAACCGTTTCATGCGGCGCGGCGATACGCCGCTCACGAATACCTGTCCGTTCAACGATCCACTGGTCCGACGTATCCACCAACGCTTCAAAATCCGCGTTTGTCATGACCTTTGACGGTGTATAACGTCCCGTTCCGACCAACTCAGCGCGTGCTCGACTCACGCCACAACTCCATTCTCGACAAACTCGTCATGGATGTGCTGGCTCAGACACACATCGACGGAACGCAACGCAACCCGCAGCGCGTTCGCAATAGCCTTTGAAGACGATTTACCGTGACAGATAATCGTTACGCCCCGGACACCCAGAAGCGGGGCACCTCCATATGAGGAATAGTCCAAAAATTTGAAGATGCCGCGCATTTCCCCACTTTCTAGCACTTTGGCATCGAGAGATTTACGAAACATTGCGGTAAAAGTGCGGCCGACGGACTCGAGGAGTTTCAAAACGATGTTTCCGACAAAACCATCGCAGACGACCACATCACATGATCCAGTCAAAACGTCACCGCCTTCAACGTTCCCCGCGAACGCAAAATGTTGGTTATCGGTGAAGAGCCCGTGCGCTTCTTTTGTCGCGGCATTCCCTTTCTCCGCTTCTTCGCCGATATTCAATAGGCCCACTACCGGGTCCGGCCGTTCAAAAACGTCTCGGGCAAAGACGGCGCCAAGCTGAGCGAACCCGACAAGTTCTTTTGGCGAACAATCGACATTCGCACCGGCGTCCAACAAGAGAACGTGTTGCCGCATCGTTGGCAGCACTGTGGCGATGGCGGGACGCCGAACACCGTTGTGAAGTCCAAGTGACAGAGTGCTTGCCGCCATAACGGCACCCGTATTACCGGCGGACACAAATGCTTCCACTTCACCGCTTTTCTGAAGGTCCAACCCAACGACAATCGACGACTTCCGCTTCGATCGTATGGCCGTCAGCGGTTTTTCGTCCATGGCAATTTTCTGGGGCGCGTCCACAATAGAAATCCGGCTCGGTGTTGGGCCGTGCTTGGCCAACTCCGACTCGATTTCAGCACGAGACCCAACTAACACGATCTCGCAACTTTCGGGGAGATTCTGCGCCGCTTCCAGTGCCCCCGCTACCGGTTCGACTGGAGCGTGGTCGCCGCCGGACGCGTCCAACGCGATCCGGGCCAATTCTAGCCTTCCTCTACCTCAACGTACTTTCGATCACCATAAAACCCGCAGCTTGGGCACACGTGATGGGGTCGGCGGGGATCACCACACCGGGAGCACGCCTGCGTTGCCACGACGGTCGCTCCATGATGGGTGCGCCGTTTGTTTTTGCGGCTCTTTGACGTCCGCCTTTTTGGTACTGCCATTCACTCATCCTCGTTTCCCGGTGGTGTGCCACGAAGTGCCTCTAAACCGGCCCACCGTGGGTCCGGTTCCGGCTCGCACTTGCACGCGCCGGTATTCAAATCCGCGCCACAGCGCGAGCAGAGGCCTTTGCAGTCGTCCCGGCAAAGGTTGTAATCTGAGACCGACAATACCAACTCTTCACGGATCGTCTCGGCCAGGTCCAAAAAACGGACGCCTTCAGGGATCACGTAGATCGATGGATCGTCAGTTTCCTGCTGATCAGCGAACAATACGTCCACGTTCAGATTGATTTCCGTCTCCGCGCTTGTCAAACACCGACGACAATCCGTCACGACCGAGGCGTCAATTTGACCACGCCAATAGTAACGGCCCTCGCCAGCACTGGAAATGCGCCCAGCCGCCTTCACAGGCGCCTTCAACTGGAAGCCTAATCCGGTGAGGGCTTTATCGTTGGGCTGGACCTCGCCCGAAACCTGGATGGGGCGTTCGTCAGCCGCCGCGAGGTCAACGCGGAGCATAGCCGCTAAATGTATTGCGGCGTGTGGGCCTGGCGTCCACCGATGGCTCGCTGAATACCTGGTGGTCCCGGGGCAACCAGTAGGCTGGTAGCTGGTAGCTGGTAGCTGGTACTTGGTAGCTGGTAGCCTCTTACAATCGATCGGCTTTGGCAAAGAAGAATGCACCCTCGATAGCGGCATTTTCCGTTGAATCTGAGGCGTGGATGGCATTGCGCTCTTTGGACTCCGCGTAGAGCGCCCGCACCGTCCCGGGGTCGGCTTCCGCCGGATCGGTGGCACCGATAATGGATCTCAGGTGCACCACAGCATCATCGCGTTCCAGTAGGATCGGGATGCACGGCCCGGACGTCATGAAATCGACGAGAGAACCGAAAAATGGGCGCTCTTTATGAACTTCGTAAAACGCCTCAGCTTGTGAACGTCTAAGACGAAGCATTCGCATCGCGATAATCTTGAATCCGGCCTCTTCTAAACGCGCCAGAACCTTGCCAGCTTTCCCGGACTGCAGTGCATCCGGCTTGATGATTGTCAACGTTTGCATGGGTGCTCGTGGTTGGATTGTAGATAATCTGAGAACTCCGTGGCGCTAGTTGGGTCGGGTCGGCTACCAGCTACCCGCTACGCGCTGGTGCGTCTTTTCGATGGGTGGGTGTTTCAAATACCGGTAACCTCCCACAGTCCCAGGGTCAGCTCACTTATTCGCCCTCCAAAT
>JAZDDD010000439.1:0-6444 GCA_036679545.1 Gemmatimonadota bacterium
GGCTGCTCTGCTTGACGAACATGAATATCGCCAGGTCATTGAGTGGCTGCGTGACGTGGTGCCGGATGAAAAGCGTTTGATGGTTGGAGCGGGCCGTGAATCAACACGAGGCACAGTGGCCGCCTGTAGGTTGGCTGGCGATGTTGGGGCGGACGCCGTGTTGGTTCGAGCGCCGACCTACTACGGGGGAGGGTTGAGTGATGGCGCGTTGATCGATCACTTCCGCGTCATCGCTGATGAATCGCCCGTTCCCGTCTTCTTGTATAACATTCCGAAATATACGCGCATTTCGCTGAGCGAATCTGTCTTGGCCGCACTTGCAAGTCACGAGAACGTGGTGGGCGCGAAGGATTCGAGCGGAGACTTCAAAAATTTCATTGCCTACCGGGATGTTGTACCGAAATGGGCGATGTTCGTTGGCAACGGCTCATTGCTGTATGCGGCTCTTGAAGCTGGCGGCGTGGGTGGAATCTTAGGTGTCGCCAATTTCGCGGCAGATACCGCGGCAAACATCGCACGTTCGTTTGCCGTGGGAGAACGTCAGCATGCGGGATCGCTGCAGGAACGGCTAACGCCGCTACACAACGAAATAGTCGCCAAACTTGGCCCGGCCGGAGTCAAAATTGCAATGGATCAGATTGGTTTGCGCGGTGGAAAGGTGCGGCCACCGTTGCAAGATGTGGATGCCAGTCATGTCCCCGTCATTCAGAAACTGTTGTCGCGGTCAGATCTGATTGCAACCTGACCTCGTGCCGCCCTGGAGTCGCCAGTTGTTTCGCGATATCGTCAAACCTCGGCTTGCAGGGTCGAAGGAAGTTGGGTTTGTCGAAGACTTGGTGGTGCAGCAGCTCGAGCGTTTCGGTTTCAATGTAGAGCGTCAGCCGTTTCGTACGTCGCCAAAGCGTCTCCATGCCGGGTCCGTGTTGGGGGCGGGTCTTGGTTGGGTTGCACTTGTCCTCATCCCGCTTTTTCTGTTCTCTATCTCAGGTTGGATTGTGGCCACCATCGGTACCGCATCCTTTGCCGTGGTTGGTTTGGTTGCCGCTGGTATTGCCAACGGCGCACTCCCGCTTAATGTGCCAACAGTTGACGCGCACAACCTGATTGCCTCTCGCGTATCAACACCCACGATATGGTTGGTGGCGCATTCCGATAGTAAAACGCAGTCCATTTCTCTCAAGGGACGCATTATCGCTAGCCTCCTGTCTGTTGCGGGGCTCGTTGGTGTTTTGATTGTCTTGGGTGCGCGACTCTTTGTACCCGTTCCGATCATAGTCGCGTCGGTCCCGCTGCTCAGCTTGCTGGGTGGCGCCGCCGGCCTTTCGCGGCCCGCGTTGCGGGGTGGATCGCCTGGCGCCATCGACAATGCCAGTGGTGTCATTGCCGCGCTACGCGCCGCTGAGCTTTTGAGCGACCGCCAGGACGTCGGTGTCCTGATCACCGGAGCCGAAGAATTTGGGATGGAAGGCGCGCGGGCGTGGATCGCCAGGGGGGACTGCGCCGGCAGTTTTATCAATTTTGACGGCGTGGACACCAATGGGTTGTTCAATATCATGAGGCACCGCGCAACAGGATCCAGCGGCGGTGGATCTCAGCGGCTCCACGATGCGGTGTGCCGTACGTTGACCGAACGGGGTTTCGGCGTTCGGTCCCGGGCGTTGCCTTTCGGGGTTTTCGTGGATGGATCGATCATTGCAAAAGGCGGTCTGTCAGGCCTTACGGTCAGCCGTGGGACCTGGAAGACACTCGCCGTTGTCCACACGATGAAGGATACGGCCGATCGGACGGATCCGGGTGGCGCTATTCTGGCGGGCGCCGCGGTTGCTGACGCCGTTCGCACGGTGCTTGGTTGACCCCTCACCGCACGCACCCTACCTTTCACTAAAGGATGTCCCGTGGGGAACCCCGCGGGTTTTTTTTGTGCTTGCCGGAGGTTTTGGCGTGTTTGGTCCAAAGTGCCAATGCATAGTGGTGGTGGGGGCACAATGGGGAGACGAGGGCAAGGGGAAGATTGTTGATGTCCTTGCCGAGCGTGCTGCCCTGGTGGTCCGCTACCAAGGCGGAGCGAATGCTGGCCATACCGTTGTAAAGGATGGCGAAGAATTCGTCCTCCATCAAATTCCGTCCGGAATTTTGAATACACAAACGCGATGCGCAATTGGCAATGGCGTGGTGCTCGATCCTCAGACACTCTTGGCGGAGATCGATGAGCTAGAACGGCGTGGTGTGCGTGTTGCCGGCCGATTGTCTATTTCAGACCGCGCCCATCTCGTGATGCCGTACCACAAGGCACTCGACGCCGCCACCGAACGTGTCCAGCGAATAGGCACAACACAACGGGGCATTGGTCCAACGTACGAGGACAAAATTGGCAGGAGAGGTATCAGGGTGGGAGACCTGATCTTTGGCAAGGGGCTCAGTACGCGGTTGAACGATCGGATCCAATCCGCAAACTATGATCTTGAACGCCTCGGAGCCGACGAGCGCGTATCCTTGCAGGCACACGAAGAATACTTGGAAAAGATGGCACCGCGGTTGTCCAGCATGGTCGTGGACACGGGGCTTCTGACCGCGGCCGCGCTCCGAGCTGGTGAATTGGTGTTGCTCGAAGGAGCGCAAGGTGCTCTGCTCGATGTCGACCACGGAACCTACCCGTACGTAACGTCATCGACGACCACTGCCGGTGGTGCTGCTGTGGGTGCGGGCATAGGACCCACCGCTATTGACGGAGTGCTCGGTGTGGTAAAAGCGTACACGACCAGAGTGGGGAATGGGCCGTTACCCACCGAGGCCGATGAGAAAAGCGCACAAGAATTGCGGAAACTTGGTGGTGAGTTTGGCGCGACCACCGGTCGGCCCCGTCGTTGTGGGTGGTTCGACACCGTGGTTGCGAAGTATGCGTCTCGCATCAACGGTCTCACGGGCTTGGCCGTGACAAAGCTTGATGTGCTCGACACGTTGCCCACTATTTCGGTTTGCACCGGTTATACGCTGGATGGCCAAGAAGTAAACGAGATGCCGGCTGTCCCCGACGTGTTAGGGCGAGTCGAACCGGTGTACCAGAATTTCGAGGGGTGGTTGAAACCAACCAGTGGAATCCGGCGATATTCTGATCTCCCGTCTCAAGCACGAGTCTATCTGGAATGGATAGAGGATCAGTTAGAAGTCCCCATCTTCTGTGTGAGTGTGGGAACAGACAGGGATCAAATCATCCAGCGCTAACGGTGCTTGCTGGTCGGCCTCAGACAGCAAAGACGTAGCCAAAATGTCTCAGCCCCGTATTCTCGTCGCACCCAACTCTTATAAGGAAACGTTTACCGCCCCGGATGTTGCAAACGCAATGGCTGACGGCGTGCGTGAGGTTGGCGCGGTGCCGGTGACGATGCCGTTGAGTGATGGCGGTGATGGCCTGTTGGATGTATTGGAGGTTTCCGGTGCCCTCCGAGGTGGTACCACAAGCACCGAGGTTGCGGGCCCGCTTGGTGACCCGGTCGCCGTTCGGTTCGGGTGGCTGGACAAGTATACGGCCATCATTGAATCACGTCTCGTCGTTGGTCTCAGCCTGGTGCCTCTTGGGCAAAGGGATCCGTGGAAGACGTCAACCCGGGGGCTTGGCGAACTGATAGCCGTGGCCGCTACCAGGGCCCGCACCGTCGTCGTAGGGTTGGGCGGAAGCGCCACGATGGACGGAGGCGTGGATATGGCCCGGGCCTGGGGATGGGGGCCGTTGGACGAGAAAGGCCAACCCACACCGCCTGGCGGCCAGGGGCTGGCTGCCCTTCGATCTATGACACGCGGATCCGGACCGGCCGCCCATCTCCGTGTCCTAGCTGACGTCGAGAATCCGTTACTTGGTGCCAGTGGAGCGGCGGTCTACGGCCCGCAAAAGGGGGCCACACCGTCCGTGGTCAGGGTGCTGGAGGCCAGTCTTTCGAACCTGGTCGGGGTATTGGGCAATCAGGCCGCGGTGGTGGCAGCTCGACCGGGGTCCGGCGCGGCAGGCGGGCTCGGATTCGGGCTGCAATACTTTGGAAACGGACGGCTGGTCTCAGGTGCTGCGTGGGTGCTGGATCGTTTGGGTTTTGAAGAACGGCTCCGCACGGCGGCGGGTGTCCTGACGGGGGAGGGGGTATTCGATGCCACATCGCTGGCCGGTAAAACACCTGGGTTAGTCATCCGCCGTGCCCTAAACGCGAATATTCCCGTGGCACTTTTGGCTCCGCGGGCATCCGGAGTCCACGAAGGATGTCACGTGGAAACTGGTGGTGGCAAATGGGATCTGGATGATGTTCGTTCACGTGCGGCGAACGCCGTGCGTGTGCTACTTTCCTTGCCGGCGCGTTGAGCCGTTCGTATCTTCCTCCGCTTTATTGTCTACAACGCTGCAATCTGGACCGGTGATGGCACGATTGACGGATATGGAAACGCTTGTTTCCCTTGCGAAACGCCGAGGGTTTGTTTTTCAGTCTTCGGAGATCTACGGGGGGCTGGGTTCTGTCTGGGACTATGGTCCGCTTGGCGTGGAACTCAAGAAAAACATCACGGAGCGGTGGTGGCAATCCATGGTGCGTTCCCGCGAAGACATTGAGGGAATTGAGAGTGCCATCCTTATGCATCCACGGGTCTGGGAAGCTTCGGGCCACGTCGGTGGTTTTACTGACCCGCTGATTGATTGCAAGCAGTGCAAGAATCGATTTCGTTCGGATGACGGACGTATCAAGGGGACACCCGGTGAACCCGATGGGCAGTGTCCCGTATGCGGTACAAAGGGGAATTTAACTGCGCCGCGATTGTTCAATTTGATGTTTAAGACATTCATGGGTGCGGTCGAAGACTCCGCCGCGGAGATTTACTTACGGCCCGAAACAGCTCAGGGCACCTACGTCAACATGTTGAATGTGATGCAGGCGTCGCGTCAGAAAATTCCGTTTGGCATTGCGCAGTTCGGCAAGGCATTTCGGAACGAGATCACACCGGGCAACTTCATCTTTCGCACTCGCGAATTCGAACAGATGGAGATGCAATATTTTGTGAAACCGGGCGAGGATGAGAAATGGTTTTCATACTGGCGCGAAGAACGTATGAAATGGCACCTCGAGCTGGGAGTTGACAAGGATCGTTTGCGTTTTCACGAACACGGCAAGGGCGAACTTGCGCACTATGCCAAGCAGGCAGAGGATATCGAGTATGAGTTTCCGTTTGGATGGCAAGAGTTTGAGGGCATTCACAACCGTACCGACTACGATCTCTCCAGGCATCAAGAGTTCTCAAAGAAACGACTCGACTATTTAGACCCGCATACCAAGGAAAGATTTGTCCCATACGTGGTGGAGACCGCGGTTGGTGTGGGTCGCACCGTCTTGGTTGTCCTCGTGGATGCGTACCGCGAAGAAGAAGTGAAAGGCGAGAAACGCGTCGTACTGAAGTTGAAGCCTTCGCTTGCCCCCATCAAGGTTGGCATCTTCCCGTTAGTGAAGAAAGACGGTATGCCGGAACTGGCTCTCTCGATTCGCAACGATCTTCGTACCGAATTCACCGTGTTTTACGACGATGGCGGCTCGATTGGTCGGCGGTATCGCCGGCAGGACGAAGCCGGGACGCCGTTGTGTGTCACGGTTGATGGACAGACGTCCGAAGACCAGACCGTGACCGTGAGGGATCGGGACACCTTGGTGCAGGATCGTGTAGCGGTGGATCGGCTGCGGGATTACGTTCGTGACCGGCTGACTCGGTGACGGTGTCGAGCGCACACCGATCGTAAAACAAGGGGGATACGTGGCCGGCAAAACTGAAACATTTTCGAGTCGTTGGATCATGATTCTCGTCATGCTCGGCATGGCGGTTGGTACCGGTAATATTTGGCGGTTCCCCCGGATCGCTGCACAGAATGGTGGCGGTGAGTTCCTCGTGGCGTGGGTTGTGTTTCTGTTTCTTTGGTCTATTCCTCTCATTCTCATTGAGTTCGGTCTCGGTCGTAAAACACGTGCTGGTCCGGTCAAGACGCTCGTCAAGATCATGGGGCCCAAATTTGCATGGATGGGTGCGTTTATCGCGTTTGTCGCAACCGCCATCCTATTCTACTACTCTGTCGTTGCCGGATGGACGATTCGTTACGTCTTTGCAAGCGTGACTGGCGGATTGCCGGGTTCCCCGCCCGGTGCAATGTGGAATTCCTACATCGAGTCATATTGGCCTATCGTCACACACGGGATTGCTATCGGGCTTGGTTCTCTTGTTGTCTCGCGTGGTATTGGCGCAATCGAAAAAGTTGCGCGTGTGTTAATGCCGACGTTGTTGGTGCTCGTCGTCGTGCTTGCGATACGGGCCGTTACGTTGCCAGGCGCCGGCGATGGCTTGTCCTATCTGTTTACTGTCGATTGGGGGGCCCTCGGGAATGCAAGAATCTGGATAGAGGCGCTCACACAGAATGCGTGGGACACGGGT
>JAZDDD010000044.1:0-10486 GCA_036679545.1 Gemmatimonadota bacterium
AACGGCGGTTGATAGGCAAAACTTGCGGCCAATCTTGGCGGCAAGGCGAGCGCGATTCGTTTTGCGCTGAGCGACGCTTCACCATCCGGTCCGTGTGCTGTCAGCGTCACTCCATCGTTGCTTACCTCCACACCGGTCGCTGTGGTTTGCAATCGAATCTTCTCGGCGGGTATGTCTGCGGCCATGGCCTCGATCAGTGCCCCGATGCCTCCAACAATTCGCAACGAGTACTGCATCGGCTTCAGCGTTGCATCGCGACGAATCGTACCGTTGGCTTGCTGATGCAACAGGTCTCCGTCGCAAAACTGTTCGTACGTCGAAATGCCGAAGTGATTCAACACGCCCGTCACGTATGGCTGCCCACGCCATACCCATGAGGGGCCCATGTCAAAGAATCCGTCTCCATGCGGAATCGTCAAAATGCGGCCGCCCAGGCGCGTCCTTCCTTCCACCAGCAAAACATCGATTCCGTGCCGGTGCAGCTGCCAGGTGGCTGCTAACCCGCTCAAGCCGCCGCCTACGACTAACACGTGTGTTGACACCGATATTCCTTTACGGTCGGTACGCCGGCGGTCCAAAATGACCTATGTATCGCCCCTGCGGCGGCCATCTCGATCGACCGTAATTGGGTCGCCAAGACCGAGTGATCGCAGACGACCTCGCTGAGTTCGCGCATCTCCCACAACAAGCCACACCATGTTCGAAGGATCGAGGTATTGCTCGGCCAGTTCCCTGATGCGCTCGATGTTCATGTCCCGTACGATCGTCTCGCGCTGCAGTACGTAGTCACTGGGGAATCCGTACGACGTCATGTCGGCCAACAGGCCTAGTTTTGCCCCGAGTGTCTCAAAGGCGCGCGCGTTGTTCTTGATGAGAAAATCCTTCGTAGCCGCAAGATCGTCGTCGTCGAACCCAGGTCCGTGGCGTTCGACTATGTCCTTGATGAGTTCCAACGACTCGAGTGTAACATTCGATCGTACACCTGACGTGATCAAAAAGGGGCCAGGGAATTCTGTACCTACGAACGTCGATCGGATACCGTAGGTGTACCCCTTGCCCTCTCGTAGCACTTGCGTGAGATCGGACGCAAATCCGCCGCCTCCCAATCGGAAGTTCATGACGGTGGCCGGATAGAAGTCGGGATCGGATTCAGCCAATGCAAGTTGGCCGATTATCACAACGGACTGCGAGGCATTAGGCACGTCAAGGAAATACAACCCGGCGTGGCGATCGCCCCGGTTTGGCGGTTCGGGGAACGAGATATCAGCCGCGTTCCACCGTTCGGCGATACCCGTGAGTGCCGCCGTGACCTCGTCGAAATTTACGGCACCCGCTGCATGGAACGCGGCAACCCCCGGAACCAGTGCATTTTCATAGTACGCTTGCAGATCGGAGATTGTGATCCCGTCGATGATGTCTATATGGCCTAACGAATTCTGTGCCAGCACATGGTCACCATATACTAGCTTGCGGAATACGTCGTTCGCCAACGCGTTAGGGTTGGCAGAACGCTGTCGCAGCGTGTTACGCACAGCCTGCTTTGCCAAAGCGAAGCGTTCTTCATCCCACCGTGGCTCGAGAAGAATCTCTCCGACGAGATTCATTGTAGGGACGTAGTTGCGAGCCAACGTCGTTCCGCGAATGACGAACGACTCGGCGTCCGAGGTAACGGTGACGTTGGCGCCCAATAGGTCGATGGCCTGTTCTAGCTCGTCCGGTGTCTTGCTAGCGGTTCCCTCAGTCATCGTCCGCGCCAACAGATTGGCAACACCTGGCCTTGCCGGGTCGTCCAGCAAATGTCCGCCACGTAGACGGATCTCGAACTGGACGATAGGCAGCTCGCGGTCTTCGATGGCAAACACCTTCACACCATTGATGAGCGTATCTCCCCTCACCACCGGGGCCGAGAGCGCGGGCGGCTCACCGAACGCTGGCTCAACTGATCGGTCAAACGATCCAGCCGCATCCGTTATCGCGGTGCCCCGCTCCACGGTGAACGAGGTTTCAACGCCAAGGATAATCGGTTCGACAACGACGTCGGCCACGCGGGAATCACTGAGGGCAAGTTCGCTCATACCTTGCGGGACGAAGCTCGTCGCCACGCGCGGCTGGTCTTGGATGTACCGCTCGTACACGCGCATGACATCTTCTGCGGTCACCGCCAGTGTGCGCTCCAGATCCTCCTTGAAGTATCCGGGAGTCGGCGCAAAGAGGTTGTATCGC
Source organism: Gemmatimonadota bacterium (assembly GCA_036679545.1). Classification (GTDB taxonomy): domain Bacteria; phylum Gemmatimonadota; class Gemmatimonadetes; order Gemmatimonadales; family GWC2-71-9; genus JAZDDC01. The sequence continues at coordinate 2,224 of JAZDDD010000044.1, forward strand.
GCCAACTGGAAGGCTTTGCCTATCACGCTCGACAACCCGCCGTAAAACTGTGTCTCGTATTGAGCCTTGACCCGCTCGAGTTCCGACGCGGGGATCCCCTCCTCGAACCGGGTAAAAGCCTTGTTGACCGCGGCCAGCGCGGAATCCAGATCGACGTCCGCGTACGTTCGAATACGCAGGTTGAACTCACCGGCCAACTCGGCGTGTCCGCTGAAACCTACGACGGACGGGGCAACTTCCTCTTCTTCGACGATTACTTTGTAGAACGGCGTCTGTTTGCCGTCGGTCAACAGATCGGCCAAGATTCCCAACGCATACGAGTCGTTGTGGTATGTTGGTACCGACGGCCACACCAGACGCAGTTCCGGAACACGAGCGAAGTTATCCTCGTGTGACAACCGAACCGATGAGGTTAGGGTGACCGGCGCGGGCCTTTCGACCACCGGTGTTGGGCGGGCGGGAATGTCGCCAAAATATTTTTCGATCCACGCTTTCGTTTCCGCAACATCTATGTCTCCCGCCACGACCAACGTTGCATTGTTGGGGCCGTACCACTCGCGATGAAAATCCTGCACGTCCGCCAGGGACGCGGCGTCCAGATCTGCAAGCGAACCGATGACTTGCCAGTTGTACGGATGGCTCTCAGGATAAAGCGCTTTGTCGATCACGAATGAGGTGTGACCGTACGGTTGATTATCGACGCCCTGCCGCTTCTCGTTCTTAACCACCTGCTTCTCTTTTGCCACGACCGATTCAGACACCGTATTGATGAAGAACCCCAGTTTGTCCGACTCGGCCCAAAGCGTTTTCTCGAGCGCGTCGCGTGGTACTACCTCGAAGTAGTTCGTTCGGTCGGTACTCGTCGAGCCGTTGGTTGAGCTGCCAACACGGGTCATCAACTTGTCCAACCCGCCCGGGCCCAGGTTTTCCGAATCGAGAAAGAACAGATGCTCGAAGAGGTGGGCGAAACCGGTACGACCCTCCACCTCTCGTGCAGAGCCCACATGGAACGTCATCGCAACAGCAACCACCGGATCGGAACGGTCGATGTGTAACACGACATCCAAGCCGTTGTCCATCTCGTATTTCTCGTAGTTGATGTTCAACCCCGAGCCCGTATCGCCCGCTCCACAGGCAACAGCGAGAATGGGAGACAGGCACGCGACAGTCCGGATGGTGACATTCATTATAGACTCCGTGAAACGGTTCACCTGATATTACAAAACAGAAAGAACACCGTACGGGCATCGAAACGAATCATCATCAGTTGGAGAGGCCAGGGCAAGGCAAGGCGAAGCGAAGCACATCAATGGAATTATCGTAACGACCCAGGAACCATGACTCATCCGACCGATAACCTGACATCACGACCATCGCAGATGGATATCGCGCTGCAACAATCTTGACGGCGCGGCGTGAACCAAATTGATGGAAGGTGACGGAGGAGTTCGCGGATAGGCCGATCTCCCCTGAGACCCATCACCCGTGCTAGCCACCAACTCCGCCGGCTGGTACCGTTGTTATATGACCGATGTTCTTGGCCTCTTATTTGGCCCTGCGCGGCCAGGAAATATTGGCGGCCTCGCCGCTTTAGCATTGGCGTTCCTTTCCGGGTGCCCATCTGATGAACGGCCGGACCGGTCGGGGCGTTTGGTACTTGCGCTCAGCTCGGATCCGGGACACCTGAATCCAGCCATCACGACAAGCGGTGGTGTCCAGACTGCTTCAAAGCTCCTGTACAACGGTTTGGTGGAGCTCGGCGCCGCGGGCGAACCACTTCCCGAACTCGCTGAACGTTGGGAGATTGAGGACGATGGCGCATTGTATCGGTTTTACCTTCGGCGCGATGTTCTGTGGCATGACGGTGAACCGTTTACGTCCGCGGATGTGAAGTTCAGTTTCGAAGAAATCTTGACTCGGTACCATTCGCGAACGAGATCGTCGTTGGCAACCGTGCTGCGATCTGTCGATACACCCGATCCGCACATCGTGGAGTTCCGCTTCTCACATCCGTATGCACCGTTGTTACAGCAACTAAACGTGCTGGAGACACCGATACTCCCGCGCCACATTTATGAGGGAACAGACCCGCTGCAAAACCCCGCCAATCGTGCGCCTGTGGGTACCGGACCATTCCAATTCGAGGCATACCGACCGGGCACCGAGATTCGATTTGTAGCAAACCCGAATTACTTCAAACCCGGCCTACCGCTGCTCGACGATATCGTCATGCGGGTAATCCCCGAGAAAGGAAACCAAGTAATCGGACTCGAGACGGGAGAGATTGACTGGCTTTTTGGTATTGGAGGGTTGGATCGTCGCCGCCTCGAAAAAAATGACGACATCGCGTTTCTCCAAAACGGAAACAGTCCTGGCGGCTCCAATTGCATCATGACGCTCAGTTTCAATCTCGAGCGACCCATTTTGCGCGACGTCCGGGTCCGTCGTGGCATCGCGCACGCGATTGATCGCGATCAGTTCCTGGAACGAGTTTTGTTTGGAGAAGGCCAAGTTGCCCGTGCCCCCATCTCGAGCGGGATCGCATTCGCCCATGCTACGGGTCTTGGCCTTCCCGATTTCGACCCGGCCGAATCAGACCGCCTTCTTTCGGAGGTAGGTTGGGTTCGCACCAGCGAAGAGACCAGAATGGCCCGCGGCATCGACGGTATCGAGGACGGCACCCCGTTGGAGATCGAGTTTTTGCACTTTCCGACTTTTGCGGCGTACGGCCAACTGCTACGGGCTCAACTGCGCTCGATCGGTATCGACATTCGGTTGCGCACCCTGGAGCCGTCTGTCTTTGTCGAAGCCGTTTTCTCCGACGGCGACTTCGACACGAATATCATCTCTTACTGCAATTCTACCGATCCCGAGATCGGCGTCAGGCGGATGTACGTCTCTTCCAACATCGCGCCCATTCCATTCTCAAACGCCGCGAGATACCGCAATGCCGAAGTCGATCGATTGTTTGACGAAGCCCGCGCGACAGTAGACAAGGCCTCTCGGACCGCATTGTACCGTCGCATCCAGGAAATTCTGGTAGAAGAGCTGCCCTACTTTTGGATCGTAGAAACGGTTTCAACCCGCGCGTATCGCACCCGTTGCAACGGATTCAAACTCTACGGCCATTTCGCCGATTCGGTGAGCTGCAATTAGGTGACGTTCGCCAGGATCGGGATCCGCGTGGCGCAGGCTGTTGCGGCGGTCATCGGTGTGACGCTCATCGGTTTCGTCATGGTGCACTCCGCTCCCGGTGACCCGGTTTTTGCCCTCGCTGGCGAGTACGGAGACGAATCGTATTACGATTTCATACGTGAACGGTTTGAACTGGATCGATCGTTGCCCGTACGACTGGTGACCTACGCGCGCCGCGTGATGACGGGCGACTTTGGCACATCATATGTCCTGGGGCGTCCGGTCCTCTCCATCATCGGCGAGCGTGTGCCGGCGACTCTCCTGCTCACGGTATCAGCCCTCTTCGTCTCGAGCATGACGGGACTCGTGCTTGGTGTTTTCGCGGGGATCCGCCCATTCTCGACGAGGGATGTCGGTGTCACGTCATTGACCCTCGCGTTGTACGCCGCTCCTGTTTTCTGGTTGGGACAACTCGCCATCCTGTTTGTCGCATTCCGTGTCAGTTGGTTCCCCATTCAAGGGATGACCTCCGCCGGAATCCAAACAGAAGGCGCCGCCATGGCCTTAGATATCGCGAAACACCTTGTGTTGCCGACCTTGGTGTTGGCCTCTCAACAACTAGTCGCAGTGAGCCGGTTAACTCGTACCGGAGTTATCGACCAACTGGCGCAACCCCACGTTCGAACAGCCCGTGCCAAAGGTCTCACCAACCAGATCGTCGTGGTCCGGCATGCCTTGAGATTGGCTCTGCTACCTGTCGTGACGTTGATCGGTCACCGGGTGGGACACTTGGTGTCGGGAGCGATTCTTGTCGAGATAGTCTTTGGTTGGCCGGGAATTGGGCAATTGACACTTGATGCCATTCGAACTCGGGACATGCCAATCCTGTTGGGCTTATTCATGGTCATGGCATTCACCGTTGTGATCGCAAATCTGTTGACCGATCTGATCTACGAACCACTCGATGCACGCATCAAATATCGCAGCGCCTGATAGGCTTACCGTGCGCGATTCACGTTGGCTGCGAATGGTCGGCCGTCCAGGCACGATCCTCGGTTGGTCACTCACAGCGGTGGTTGTGGCCATGGCGGTCCTGGCCCCGTTTGTCGCTAGCGCGGATCCGTTCGCAATCGAAGCCCCGTCATTAACTCCCCCGTCTTGGTCTCACCTCATGGGCACGGACGCTCTTGGGAGAGATCTCTGGAGCGGGATCGTGTATGGCGCTCGTACCTCGGTTTTCGTAAGTGTGACTGTCGCCGCGATCACGTTGGTTATTGGCGTGAGTGTCGGTACCTGGTCCGGATATCAGGGCGGTTGGGTAGATGACCTACTCATGCGGCTCACCGAATGGTTTCAGGCGTTGCCGCGTTTCTTTTTCGCGGTCATCGTCTTGGCACAGTTCGGACCGGGGACCGATCGCCTCATCTTCGTGTTGGGGCTCACGTCTTGGCCCCTATTCGCACGGGTGGTACGCGCGGAGGTGCTCATGGTGAAGGAAAAAGATTTCGTCGTTTACGCACGGGCCACAGGGGCTTCGACGTTTCACATCCTCCGTCGACATGTGCTGCCGCACGCACTCACATCTGCGGTGACTCTTATCGGCTTGGTTATTGGCCAGGTGATGTTGATAGAGGCGAGTCTCGGTTTTCTGGGGTTGGGAGATCCGAACACGATCAGCTGGGGTTTCCTTGCCAGCGAAGCGCAACCTTTCCTCCGGGTCGCATGGTGGCTTCCGCTGTTTCCCGGGTTGGCAATCATGACCGCGGTGTTGGGGTTCAACTTATTGGGGGACGGACTGAACGATGCGCGAACCGCTGGACGGTAGGTCTGATTTGCGGCAACACGAACAGGGCTTGCATCATGAGTCTGGTGGCGACGTCGACTGTTGGGTATGGATCCCAACGGAGGGACGGGCGATCTGCCCGGAGCCGCCTTCATCCATCCGATCTTTCGGGACCCGTGCACGAGCCGTCCTCACTCCTGGACGCCCGCCTCCGGACTGAGTTGGTGAGTGCCACGGAAAATCTCCGCCAAAAGTCGAAAACCGCATTCCTTTATATCACACATGACTTGGCGCTTGCCCGGCGGTTTTGCGATCGGTTACTCATCATGAAGAACGGGCGGATTGTCGAGGAGGGTGATGTCGACCAAATTGTCCAGCGGCCCGCACACCAAGACACCGCCGCGCTTGTTCACGCCGCATTCCCTCCGCCCCCGTTGAATAGGGCCGGTGTGGCATGCGGAAACCGCAATAGCTAGGGTACCTGATGACCCAAAAGTTGTCCAACGAAGACCTTTTGCCATGTGGTTGCGCGGTTCCGGGTGAAACCGATGCTGCCACGTGTTATTGTGGGGTGGACGACCTGCTTCGGATCATCCGGAGACGGTACGCGCTGGCCGTGATGAACGCGATTCACATGCGCCGGAGGGTCCGATACCAGGACGTTGCGACCGCACTGCCCACCGCAAGCAGTTCGACTTTAGCAGAAACCCTACGAGCCCTCAATACGGCAGGCCTCGTGACCAAGGACACGAATCCGGATTACGGACCAAACACGTACGCCTTGACCGCCTCTGGCGCAAAGCTGTTGAGTCGGCTTCGCAGGCTGCTCGAAGAGGTGCAACCCTAAGACCCGCGGCCACTTCGGTTTACCGAAGTAACCTTGCCCTTCCTCCGTGTCCGCTGATTAATTGAAGGGACTTCGTGCTGTGCCCTAAGCTTCGTTTGGGCATTGATTGAATCCTCGGGGGTCGCCGGATGGTCGAACGCCGTTTGCTCCGAATTGACGGGATAGTACAGGGAGTGGGGTTTCGGCCCCATGCTCACCGGGTGGCCTCAGAACTCGAATTAAGCGGATTGGTGCGAAATGACGCCGCCGGTGTCATCATCGAAATCGAGGGCGACGCGCGACAGGTCCGGGCCTATCCCGAACGCCTTCTAGCGGGGGCACCGCCACTCGCGGCCGTTGAACACCTTGTATCGCGCTCGATTCCCCCACGCGACACACACCATTTTGTGATTGAAGACAGCGAACCGGGTGGCCGGTGTCAGACTTTGGTATCGCCGGATGTTGCCACATGTGACGCCTGTTTCAAAGAGATCACCGATCCGACAGACCGCCGGTACCGCTACCCCTTCACCAATTGCACCGATTGCGGTCCGCGGTTCACGATCTTGAAGGATGTCCCATACGATCGCCGGGCCACTACCATGGCCAGCTTCGAGATGTGTGAGGCCTGCCGACGGGAATACGATGATCCCGGGAGTCGCCGTTTTCATGCCGAGCCAATTGCATGCAACGAATGTGGTCCATCGTTGTGGTTTGTGGACACGGATGATTCTCTTCGTGGGCAAGCTGCCTTGGCGAACGCCGTCGCGGTCTTAAAGTCCGGAGGCACCGTCGCTCTCAAAGGGCTCGGTGGATATCACCTCGCGTGTGACGCAACCTCGGAAGAAGCGGTGCAGCGGTTGCGGCATCGTAAACGTCGAGAAGCCAAACCGCTCGCCATCATGGTGAAAGACGAAGCGGGTGTGCGTCGGATCGCGTCGGCAGATTCCGTGGCGATGCAACTCGTCACGTCACGAGAACGGCCAATTGTACTTCTCAGCAAGAACGCTGACCAATCCGTCGCCAACGCGGTGGCGCCCGGTTCCCGTCACCTTGGCGTGATGCTGCCGTACACGCCGTTACATCTTCTGCTGCTCGAGGCGGTCGGCAAGCCACTCGTGATGACCAGCGGAAACTTGACCGACGAGCCGATTGCATTTATCGATGACGACGCCCGGCTGCGTCTGGACGGTGTCGCCGATGCGTTTCTCGGACACGATCGCCCAATCGAAACGCGCTGCGACGACAGTGTGGTACGGATCATCGCCGACGCACCTTCGTTCGTCCGACGTTCTCGGGGATACGCACCGAAACCTATTTCGCTCTCAACAAATTCATCTGTGTCCGTACTGGCAGTGGGCGGCCATCTGAAAAATACTTTCTGTTTGGCGATGGGCCGGCACGCGTTCCTGTCCCATCACGTCGGCGATCTGGAAAATGCGAGCGCGGTGCAGGGACTGCGAGACGGGGTTGCTCACTATTGCCGACTGTTCGACATCGTCCCGGAGTTGATCGCGCACGATCTACATCCCGACTACGCAACCGCCCGATTAGTCGATGAGTTCGGTGATCTAGACACGGTGCCAGTGCAACATCACCACGCCCACGTTGCCTCCGTTATCGCGGAACACGGGCTGCAGGGTCCGGTACTCGGCGTGGCGTTCGACGGTGCCGGGTTGGGGACCGACGGTGCGGTTTGGGGTGGAGAGTTTCTCTTGGTTGAAGGCGCGCGATTCGAACGGCTGGCGCACCTTGCGTATGTCCCGTTGCCCGGTGGCGACAAGGCCGCCCGAGAACCGTGGAGGATGGCCGCGGCACACGTCAGGGCCTCCTACGGTTCGCTCGATGCCGCACCGATTCCCATTGCGGGTGGTACACGGAAAGCGTTATCGGTTTTGTCACAAATGATGGAACGTGGAATCAATTCGCCACCGACGTCGAGTGTCGGCCGTTTGTTCGACGCGGTTGCGGCGTTAATTGGTGTTCGTCAGAAATCTCAGTTCGAGGCGCAAGCTGCCATGGAACTCGAGACCCTGGCTGACCCAAGCTGCTCGCGGACATACGAGTGGGATTTGACGGAGAGCGGCTCGGGACACGTCCTTGACGCCGCCCCAATGATTCGCGGCGTAATCGACGACGTTCATGCCGGCTGCAGTCCCGGAGAGATTGCCGGAGCCTTTCACAACGCGCTTGCGGACATGATTCATGAGACATTACGCGTTCTGAAATTGCGTACCGGAGTTAGCACCGTTGTACTGACCGGTGGAGTCTTCCAGAACGCGATCCTAACCGAACACGCGATACGCCGGCTCGTAGCGTCCGGATTCGACGTGCATATCCAACGGTTGGTCCCATGCAATGATGGCGGTCTTTCATTGGGCCAGGCTTACGTGGCACGATGCCACCACGGGGAATCCTGACCATGTGCCTCGGCATTCCCGGACAGGTTATGGCGTTCGTCGATGAGACACACCATCTGGCGCGTGTTGATGTCTCCGGCGTCAAACGCACCGTAAACG
>JAZDDD010000440.1:0-2198 GCA_036679545.1 Gemmatimonadota bacterium
GCCGCAAGTTTGGCCAAAGTGGTAAGCAGCGATAGCCAACAGTCTCCTTCGGGTGGCTGGGTGGCCAATCCGCTCAGGGTGACCGCCGTTACTGAGGACGGGTCGCCCGCGCTTCGGGCCAGCGTGGCATGGCAGATCGTTGATGGTCCCGGTGGCTCGTTGGTGAGTGACACGGTGACGGTCACCGATGGAGCGGGTCAGGCCAATGTGCTGGTGCGTGTCGGCGGAGTTGGGACACATACGGTGCGGGCAACCCTTGTGTCAAACAGGGACCAGGTCGTCACATTTACCGTTCAATCGGTTCCTGCGCCGGCGCTGACGAGTGTTACGCCGAACGTATTTGGCGCGGGTGAGGTGGTGGTGTTGGCAGGTCAGAACTTCACTACTGAGACGCGTTTCGAAATGGGAGGCACGGTTGTCCCGTTGGTTGATGGGAGCCTGGGTCCGACCGGTGTTTCGGTTATAGCTCCGCCTTGTCTGCCCGGTGGGACTACGGAGGTCCGCGCCCTCTTTGCTGGTGTCTCCTCCGCTCCGATCTCGGCCACGTACAACCAGATCTCGGCGCCAATCGTCTTGGCTCCCGGTGAATACGTCGCGGTGAAGCCGGAGGAAGTTGCTGGGTGTGCCACGATCCCGGCGCCACCGCCTGCTGGTGCGGAATACCTCATTGCGCCGCAGTCGCTTTCGCGATTAGAAGATCAGTCGGTCAACTATCGATTCGGGACCGGTGCCGTCGTACCGACGAGTGTGTCAGGCGCAACGTCCCAGTCCAATTTCGCTCTGCGGTTCCATGATTTTTTGCGACAACAGGATCGGGAGTTACCCGGCGCCAAGCTTCCGGAGGGCGGACTGGAAGGAGCGCGGGTTGTCGCAAACGTCGATGTTGGCGATCGACGCGATTTTGTGGCATGTGACAAGATCGGTTGTACCCTCACGGCCGATTTTGCGCCCGTGCGCGCGGAGGCGATGTACGTCGGCACCCGTGCGGCGATTTATCTCGATCTCGACGCGCCGGCCGGTGGGTTTGTCGCCGCTGATTTTGCGGAAATCGGAGCCTTGTTCGACGAGCAACTGTACGATGTCGGTACACGCGCGTACGGTGCGGAGTCTGACGTGGATGGCAACGGCCTCGTCACCATTCTTATGACACCTGTCGTCAACGGTCTCACGCCTCTCGACTCGTGCGAAGAGTCGTTCGTGACCGGCTTCTTCTTCTCGATTGATATCAATCCGGGTTTTTCCGGTGACCCTCGATCGAATCAAGGCGAGGTGTTTTATGCACTTGTGCCGGACCCGGATGGAGAATTTGGTTGTGATCATCAGGTGGATCGGGTCAAGCGTTCAATTCCTGTGACGTTCGTGCACGAGTTCCAACACATGATCAGCTATCACCAACATGTATTGTTGCGCGGTGGAACGGCGGAAACCAAATGGCTCAATGAAGCAATGTCCCATGTGGCCGAAGAGTTGGCTGCACTTCGTTTTTTAGACCTGTCCGACTCAACACGATTCAACCGTTTTGCGATCGGCAATTTAGCAAACGCCTACGACTACCTTGAGAATACCGGTGCGACCGCCTTGTTGTGGGAGGAAGGATCCGGAGAGCTAGCACAACGCGGTGCTGGTTGGCTTTTTCTTCGTTGGATGGCGGATCAATTCGGTGAGGGTGTTCTGCGCCGGCTCTCAGAGACGGAGTCGACGGGTGCAGCAAACGTCGAAGCCGCAGTGGGCGAACCCTTCGGTAGATTGCTAACGGATTGGTTTCTCAGCAACTGGGTTTCGGATCTACCCGGTTTTGACACGCCAGACCGCTTGAGGTATACGACGTGGCAGTTCCGCACCACGTACGCATCGTTAAACGCGCAGGCGCCCGATATTTTTTCGGATCCGTTTCCGATCGTGCCAGTCACATTCAGTACCGATACGCCGTTTGGCCGTACCGGCACCTTGCGGTCGGGGTCGGGAGATTATTACATCCTGAACCAAGGGCCGGGCGCGCCGGGCCGCGCGCTCGAATTCATATCGCCGTCAGGCCAACCGCTGGGGGAATCCGCATCACCTGTCCTGAACATCGTCCGCATTCGGTGACAAATCGTTTTCGGCGGGTCACCGCAATGCCATCAGCATCTGCAGTTGTGTCGGTCGTAGCACTCCTTGGGTGGCCGGTGGTAGGCATCGCTCAAAGTGGTCCTGGGACC
>JAZDDD010000441.1:0-7607 GCA_036679545.1 Gemmatimonadota bacterium
AGGCTCAACAAGCGGGGTTGTACTGATCAACATTGAACGTTCAACTCTCACCACTCAACGCAGCATCAACGCTCAACGTTCACCGGGGCGGTTTCGTTGACCGTTACCCGTTGACTGTTGATGCTGAGCGTTGAGTGGTGAGAGTTGAACGTTCAATGTTGAGTATCGACTATGTCGGATGAAATAGGAGATCTTGCTCGACGACTCGGTGAGGTGCTGTCCGGGCACTACGAGTTGGACGAACTCGCGGGTCGGGGCGGGATGGCTTTTGTTTTCCGCGCTCACGACGTAAAGCACGATCGCTATGTGGCAGTGAAGGTGCTGAAACCGGAACTCACGTCCGCAATTGGGGCCGAACGATTCCTCCGCGAGATTAGAACCACCGCTAGCTTTGCGCATCCTCACATATTGACCTTGATCGACTCCGGTGTCGCGGGGGATATTCTCTATTACGTGATGCCGTTTATTGACGGTGAATCCCTGAGGCAAAAACTCTTACGTGAAAAGCAGCTCAGTCTCGAAGACACGCTAGGCATCACGCGCGATGTTGCATCCGCTTTGTCCTATGCCCACGATCGTGGGGTCGTTCATCGCGATATCAAGCCGGAAAACGTATTGTTGCATGAGGGCACCGCGCTTGTTACGGATTTCGGAATCGCAATAGCCGCGCTCGGCCCGGAGGGTCAGCGACTGACGGAAACTGGTTTCTCGCTTGGCACGCCGGCTTACATGAGTCCCGAGCAAGCCACCGGTGATCGAGAAGTCGACAGTCGATCTGATGTTTACTCCCTCGGTTGCATCACCTATGAGATGTTAACGGGAGAACCACCGCACAGGGGAGCAACGGCCGGCGCAACATTTTCGAAGATGATGACTGAACGACCGACGGCCATCAAAGTCGTGCGCGACAACGTGCCGCCCCACGTAGAAACAGCGGTCATGCGCGCGCTCGCCAAAGTCCCTGGCGATCGTTTTCAAACAACTGATAAGTTCACACGTGCGCTGGACGATGCGTACAGTACGCCTACCCCGATCCCAAGTCCCTCGGCGAAGAAAAACGGCGCCGGTCGATACACGGTGCCTTTGGCGGCGGCGGTTTTGCTCGCCATCGGCGCCATCGGATTCATGCTGCGTTCGGACGGGCCGGTCGGAAGCGTTGGAGATCCGGTTACGCGCCAGCAAACTTTTACGGGCGACGCCGAACAAGTTTCGCTTTCTCCAGATGGGATGTTCGTCGCATACCTGACAAACGGCCGCCGCACACTCAGCGTACAAGATCTGGATGGCGGTGGTGAATTGACTTTGTTCGAATCGTCCGAGCCAATTGGACCACCAAAGTGGAACCGTGGCGGTACGCGCATTCTGATCCACGCGTCGGTTGAGGGCGACGGAGGTCTTTATACCATACCACGTTTGGGTGGTGACCTCACCCTACGAACGCCCGTCCGCACACCCGGGCGAGGTATCTACGCGTTCGGTAGCGAGGATTCCACGATCGCCGTGTTCTGTTGCGGGGGCCGGCTCTACGTGGGCACCGATCCGTCGACAGTTTTAAAGGCGCGCCCTGCGTTGGAAGGAACCGCGGACGTCACAAGCGTGGCCGATTTCGTCGCAGAAATTGCTCCATCGCCTGACGGTCGTTTCATCGCCTTCGTTGGCGGGTTCTTGAACGAAAGAACTGTGATTGCCGTTGTTCCCGTTGGTGGTAATGAACCCAGCATCATCACCAGCCGAGACGGTTCATGGTTCGAGGCCGAACGTCTGGCGTTCAGTTCGCTACGTTGGCCTACCGATGACAGATTGTTCTTTACAGAATCGTCGGGGAGTAGTGCCAAAGTCGTTGCGGTTTCGATCGATCGAAGTGGCAACAGTGTCGGTGAAGCGCGGACGGTTTTTTCGAACATTCCGGCAGGCTCGGTGTTTGACGTCGCGCCGCAAGATGGCCGACTCGTTTATTCGGGCGGGAGCGAACGCACACGGTTAGAAATGGTTGAGCGTGGAGTTCCCGGGAGTATTCGTTTGGGAACGGGGACTTATTCATATCGTAGGCCGAGCATCTCGCCGGATGGCGAGTGGTTGGCGTATCACCGTGGCACCGGGGATCTTGTTGAACTTTTGGTCTCACGGCTGCCTGACGGCGAACCGCGTGTCATTCTGGCTGGTCACCGTCCACTTGGTCCGGCCGCTTGGGCGCCGCACAGCGCTCAGCTCGCTGTCATGGTGAGTGACGGTTCAGAGTCGTCAATTCGGGTGGTAGATGTTTTGTCGCGTGAAGAAGTCATAATTCTGGACGCCGCGGTGGGGGGCCGGATTATTTGGTCCCGCTCGGAGGAAGAACTCTCGTTTTTCCGCGCTGGGGTTGGCCTCGTCAGCCTGAGAATCTCAGATAGGACCGAGACTCCCGGGGCCTTGGGGCGTCTTTTTAGGGGTACCCGGGCGTGCCAGACCGGAGGGCCTGCCGCCCACGACTGGCCTGGCCGTCGGTCAGCGGATGCCGATGATAATTTCCGCTCCAACTGGCGACGCGATCGTGACCTACCTCGGCGGTTTTCGCCGCGGTCCGACCGGATTGAGCATTGTGTATCCTGACAGGCCCCCGCAGCGGATAACGGAAACTGTCGCCTATCCTCTAGGTTGGAACGAAGACGGAACGATTTTCTTCATTGATGATGGTGTCGAAGGAAGCGGGGCCACTCACATTCACGCCATTCCCTCCACCGGTGGAGAACCACAAACGTGGATGGATCTACCGTTCAACTGCGGTTTTTCGAATCTAACCCTGTCAAATGACGGGCGCCGCGCCGTTTGCGCCGTCAACGACGCGGTTTCAGATGTTTGGTTGGTCGACCAGGTTGCCGGTTTGAGGTGAAAACACAAAAGCTCAACATTCACCACTCAACATTCACCATTCAACGCTCAGCATCAACGCCCAACTTTCATCGGCCCGCAGTCTCGGTTGAGCGTTAAATATTGAACGTTGATGCTGAGTGTTGAGCGTTGAATGTTGAGTGTTGAATGTTGAATGATGCGCTATTACCCTCCTCACTCGAATATTGAACTCTTAGAACTCCTAAAAACTTGGCATGGCAAATAAAACTCCACAATTGGTCGCACCGTTCCTCGCGGAACGGTATTCGAGCCTAGAGCGGTTAGACGGTTTTCTATCTCCACCGTACGATGTGATATCCGATGCGCGGCGCGCCAATCTTGCCGCCCACGATCACAACATTGTGCATTTGATTTTGCCACAAGGGAATGGTGATCGCTACGACCGCGCGAAGTCCGTTTATCAAGCGTGGAAACGTGAAGGCGTCATCGTTGCTGACAAGACGCCCGGGGTTTACGTCGTACAGCAAGATTTTACGACACCGGACGAGAAGCGCCACGTGCGAACCGGTTTTATCGGTGCTCTCTGTGTCGAACCGTATTCCACCAAACGCGTTCGGCGTCACGAAGAAACGCACAAGGGACCAAAACAGGATCGTTTGGATCTCATGCGATCCACCAGCGCGATGTTCGAAGCCCTATTGATGCTGTCGAAGGACGAAGACGGTCAGCTTAAAGATTTACTTGCCAAAGCGGTTACCGGCCCGAGGGTCGCCCGGGCGGAATTAGATGGTGTCGGGATCTCGATGTGGCACATAACCGGTGGTGACGCAAAAAAAATCGCGCACGCGGCGGGAAACGATGCCGTGTACGTCGCTGACGGGCATCATAGGTTTGAAACAGCCGTGGCCTTTCGCGAAGAAAGACCCGCGGCGGATCGGACACTTGCCCTAATCTTGCCCAGCGGTGACCCGGGTCTTGTGGTACTGCCAACTCACAGAGTCATTAGTGGTGCTCCCATCAGTGAGGGTCAACTTCGGCTGGCGGTTGGCGAGACGTACGAAGTTGTCTCCATTGATGGTGATGTGGATCTTGGCGCGACAATGGATAGAATTCACGAACGTGGGAGCGGTTGCGTCGTGGTCCTTCCCAATGATCGCAATTTCGTGTTGAGCGAAAAGACCGGGTCTACCCTGCCGCGATTTGCACCGGCTCAGGACACTGCCATCATGCGGTTGGACGTTGCCCGAACAGATGCGCTGGTAGTCGATCCGTTGCGGCGAGCCGCCGGAACCGAAGCAACCCTCACCTATTCGGCGGACATCGGGGAGTTGAAAACGCAGGTCGCGGGTGGCGCCTCGGCCGGGGTTTTGGTAACGCCAACCAGCCTGGCTGAGGTGATGTCAGTGGCGGACGAAGGTGGCGTGATGCCACCAAAATCGACGTTTTTTTATCCCAAAGTCCCCAGTGGGCTGGTAATTCTATCCTGGACCTAGTCAGGCGTCTAACAAAATGGCCCGTAATAGAGAACGAATCCTACAAAACCTAGAATCCATCTATCGTGAGGCATACGAACGTGCCAAGGGGATGGAAGACCCGGGTAGGATGCTCGATCTGGACGCATCGTACCAAAGAGAACAGCTGTTGTTAGAAGTTTTGTTGGATGTGCGCGATGCAATACACACGGTCGGTGAGGCCCCCAATTCGGGGGGCGCTCTGGATAAACTCAAGAAGATCAAGGACTTAACCAAGCTCCGATAATATGGTTCAGTGGTTGGAGCGAATTTTGCCCAACGGGAATCATCTGCCGTAGCGCGGACGTCCTTCGTCTGTCACGGCCCAGTCCCAACATGTAAATTTCCACGCATATGACAACACCTGCCAATATTGCCGCTCCGCTGTCCAGGACTCCAGCCAGTCGCCTCGAGAAGGGCGATTTGCTCGAAATGTTCAAGCTTATGTACCTGTCTCGCAGCTTGGACGACTGCGAACTCAAACTCAAGACGCAAAACCGGATCTTCTTTCAGATATCGGGAGCCGGTCACGAGGCCATCACCGTCGCGGCGGGAAAGATTCTCCGGCCCGCCTACGATTGGTTCTACCCCTACTACCGTGATCGCGCGCTTTGCCTGGCGCTCGGCATGACACCTACCGAGATGTTGTTGTCGGCGGTGGCGGCCGAGGACGACCCCAACTCGCACGGACGACAGATGCCGTCGCACTGGGGGCACAAGGCGTTGAACATCGTGAGTTCGTCGAGTCCAACGGGTACGCAATTTTTAAACGCGGTCGGATGCGCGGAAGCTTGGTTGCGATACTCGCAAATCGAAGGAACCGACAAGACCGCAATTCAGAGTGACGAAGTTACGCTCGTTACGGCGGGAGACGGTACTACCAGCGAAGGGGAGTTTTGGGAGGCGTTGAACACCGCAACCAATCTCAAGCTGCCCGTGATTTTCCTTATCGAAGACAACGGTTATGCAATCTCGGTGCCGGTCGAAGTCCAAACGGCGGGTGGTTCGGTGTCGAAACTTGTTTCTTCATTTCCCGGTCTTTACATCGAGGAAGTGGATGGTTGTGATCCATTGGCATCTTATGATGCTATGGCTCGCGCCACCGCGTATTGCCGGACACGACGCGGGCCGGCCTTTGTTCATGCACACGTCATTCGCCCGTACTCACATTCACAGTCGGACAGTGAGGTCATGTATCGACCGCCGGAAGAGCGTGACGAGGAGGCAACACGCGATCCGATTGTGACGTTCCCCGCGCGTTTGATTCGAGACGGCGTGGCGACTGAAGAAGAGATTGCCGCAATCAAAGCCGAAGTAGAAGATGAAGTACAACTTGCGACGGACTTAGCCCTTGCGTCACCGCAACCTGGGCCTGAGACCATCATGCGCAACATCTACTCTGAAGAGGTGGACCCGACGGGCGAACAGTTCGACACGGAAGACGATCCGCGGTTCTCGGGTAACCCGACAACGATGGTGGATCTGATCAACGCGTGCATGAGAGACGAAATGACACGCGATCCGCATGTCGTTTTGTTCGGTGAGGACGTTGCGGATGTTTCTCGCGAGCGATATTTGGGCAAGGTGAAGGGCAAGGGTGGTGTTTTCAAAGTTACCTGGGGCCTACAACAAAAATTTGGTGGCAATCGGGTGTACAACACCCCGCTTGCGGAGGCCAACATTGTCGGCCGCGCCATTGGTCTTGCGACACGTGGCATTAATCCGATTGCTGAGATTCAGTTCTTTGACTATATCTGGCCGGCGTATCATCAGATTCGCAACGAGCTGGCATTACTTCGTTGGCGCAGCGATGGCGACTTCAAGGCACCCGTTGTCATACGCACAACGTACGGTGGCTACTTGAAGGGTGGGGCCGTGTACCATTCCCAAACCGGCGCGTCGATCTATACCAGCATTCCCGGACTCCGAGTTGTTTGTCCATCAAACGCGCTCGATGCAAATGGATTGCTTCGCACGGCCATTCGCTGTGAAGATCCGGTTTTGTTTTTAGAACACAAACATCTGTACCGGCAGACGTACAACAAGGCGGCCTACCCGGGCGCCAATTTCATGATTCCTTTTGGCAAGGCAAAGGTTGTGCGCGAAGGCGCTGACGTTACCATCGTGACGTATGGTGCGGTTGTGCAGCGTGCCGTCAAGGCGGCCATTATTCTCGAAGAAGACGGGATTAGTGTCGAAATAATTGACCTGCGGTCCCTCAATCCGGTCGATTGGGAAAGGATTGGTGACTCCGTGCGCAAAACCAACAAGGTCATCGTCGCCACGGAGGACTCGTTGTCATGGGGTTACGGTGCCGAAATCGCGGCGCGCATTTCAGACGATATGTTCGAGTATTTGGATGGGCCGGTTCGCAGGGTTGCTTCTGTCGATACGTTCGTTGCGTATGCACCGGAGCTGGAGCGGCTGATCCTACCACAAGTTGAGGACGTCGAGAAGGCTGTTAGGGAGTTATACGCGTTCTGACCCGCGCATAATTTCTTTGATTTCGCCCGCGGCTTCGATGGCTGCGTTTATGTCAACGTTCAAGGCCTTTGCCTGCTGGGTTACTTGAGTCAGGTCACCCAACACCGCGTCCGTACCTGCGGATCGTAAGCGTAGCAGGTCAAACCGCATGTTCTGGATTGCAAGTAGACAGGACTCAAATTGCGTTTCGACTTTAACGCGACGTTCGACAAGGTCGCATAACGTTTTCCGTTGGCGCCGGAGTAGGTCCAGGCGTCGCTTGTCTTCCTTGCCGGACTCTCCGTCCTCCTCGGCGGCCGAAATTCGCTGGTCAAGACTCGCCACCGCATCGCTGTCAACTTCGCCCTCCATGTGGCTCAAAGTCTTGGCAAGGTCGGTTGCGCGGTTCAGCAACGAATCGACGGTCGGTGCGATGTCCGGAATCATATCGCGCTCTTGTTTTGACAACCGTTCGACAATTTGGAGGATGGCGCGTTTGTCGTTTTGAGCCTGTCTAATTGACCCGGCAAGCTTTCCGTACTCGCCCGAGTTGGCATCGATGGGTGCAATGAGTTGTCGCGGACTATTGCCGGCGGGCAGTTTCTTTTTGACTTTCGATGCAGCCACGGCGTCCGGCGCGGGTGGGCGGTCGATAATGTCGCGCCAGCTGTACCCGGAGGACCACAGCTTTCCGTATTGAGAGGCAAGGCCCATCCCCCACGGGACGGCGCAAAACAAAAACCACGGCGGTGCTAAACCCGTGGTAAGCACGTTCAAGAGCATCAGGCTGCCGTTGACCGAAAC
>JAZDDD010000442.1:0-6218 GCA_036679545.1 Gemmatimonadota bacterium
CGCGCGGGCCTGGCACCCGCCGCACAACAACTCCTCGGCGCAAAGGAACGTTTCGAATCGGGGGCAGTGGTCGGGCCACTGAGCGATTTTGTCCGAACGGATTCCGGTAGTGCCCGCGCCACCGAACGTATCCTCGGCGACTGGTTACATGCCGTCGTTGTACGGGACGAACAATCGGTACGTGCCATCCAACAATGGCACCGCGAGACGGAACCGGGACCACTCCTGCTCCTCCCGCTTACTCCCGGGCCAAGGAACGGCGCAGTCGGTTTTACACCACCCTTCGGCGTCCGCATTGAACCACCCGCCGTAGATTGGGGCAATGCGTTGCTTGCGGACCATGAGGCCGCGGACGAAACCGCCAGCATGGTGAGACGCGCGAATGGGGCGGTCTACTTGCCCAGCACGGAAGAAACTTCGGGGCCGCTCGCCCGGCGAGCGGAGATTGACTCGCTGAGTTTGCGGGTCAACACGGCGTCCGAAGAGTTAGCACGTCTCAACACCGCCCTCAAACAGGCAACCGCAGCGTTCCAAGCCGCCGAACACACACTCGAAACGGCGACGATAGAGGCCGAGCACACGTCAAACAACGCTCGCGTACAGCGTGGTGCATTGGATGACGCAATGCGGGATAGCCAACGAACCCAACGGGATCTCCACGAAGCTGAAGAGACGAAGAAAAGACTCGACGAACGCTTCGAAGAGCGGACGACGCGTCAACAGGAACTATCTGTAGAACTCGAGTCGGCCCGCGTCACAAGAAGCGAATTGGAAGAACGTATGTCTGCCCAACGCCACAGCCTGGCCACGGTCGAGGCAGAGCAAGAGGCCGCCCGTGAGAAACGGGTTCACTGGCAAGTCGAGGAAGCCCAGGTATCTGCGCGCGAAGCCGCAGCCAAGGAACGTGAGGAGCGGGCATCCGCGATCCTCGAACAGACCAGTGGCACGATCGATCGTCTGTCGCATGAAGTGAACGCCATCAATGAATCTACCCAGTCACTGGTTCAGCAACGTGCGGCATGGAAGGATGAATTGGGTGAAAAACAAACTGAGGCTGCGCGATTGGATCAGGCCTCGCGTGAGGCGGAAAAGCGACTGTCTGTTGCTCAACACAATTTGGAGGGGTGCGAAAAGAAGCTCGAAGACACACGCCACAACGTGCATCAGATAGGGGAGGATACCCACAAACTGGAACTGGAGGTGTCTGAAATGGCGGGGCAGCGCCGCGCCCTCACAGAACGCGTCGAAGCCGAGTGGCATCAACCGCTTGCCCAGTTACTCGAGGGTGCCGAACCCATCGCCGGCGACAAGGCCGAGTTGGCCGAAGAGGTGGAACGCCTCGCAAACGCCATCGAGGCGATCGGCCCCGTCAACCCGCTAGCCACACAAGAGTACGAAGAGGAAAAAAACCGGTTAGAGTTCCTCCAAACCCAACGCGAAGACCTGGCCGAAGCACGAACGTCGTTGAGCGACACCCTCAAAGAGATCGATCAAACCGCCCGACGCCTCTTCCAAGAAACGTTTGAAGAGATTCGTCAAAACTTTCATCGTGTGTTCCTGACATTGTTTGAGGGCGGCGAATGTGATATCCGGTTGACCGATTCGACCGATTCGCTGGCGAGCGAAATCGAAATCCGGGCCGCACCACGGGGCAAACGAACGCAGAGGATCCACCTACTGTCCTCCGGCGAACGCGCACTTGTTGCAATTTCCCTGTTGTTTGCAATCTATCTTGCGAAGCCTAGCCCATTCTGCCTGCTCGACGAAGTCGATGCGCCACTCGATGACGCAAATGTGCAGCGGTTCATTCGTCTGCTAAACGAGTTCAAAGACGATACACAATTCATCGTGATCACACACAATCCGCGTACGATGCAAGTCTCCGACTCGGTGTACGGTGTAACCATGCAGGAACCCGGTGTATCGACCATCGTCGGGGTGCGGTTGGGCGAACGGCAAACAGCCTAACACACGCACTTGATGGAGTTAACCGTCATCGGTTCCGGAACCGTGGCACCTACGGCTGGCCGGGTCGCCGCCTGCCACCAGGTCACCGCAGGACCCGTCCGTCTGATGCTCGACTGCGGTGCCGGTGCGCTCCACCGAGCCGCAGCATTGAACCTTCCATGGCACCAAACGACACATGTAGCCATCACACATTTTCACGTCGACCACTGGGGCGAACTGGCGTATTTCTTATTGGCGCTACGATGGGGCGTCGAACCGGCGCGGAAACGACCGTTAACCGTTATCGGGCCACGCGGGCTGGAAGCCCGTATGGTTACACTGGCGGCAACGTTCGGGGAGTGGGTACAATCACCGGGCTACCCGCTTTCGATCGTCACGATCGAACCAGGCGAGACGTTGAATTTGGCGGATGGTATAACACTCGACGCCACGAGCACGCCGCATACAGCGGAAAGTGTCGCATACGCGGTGCAAACCGGCCAACATCGGCTTGTGTACACGGGTGACACCGGTCCCAGTGCGGAGTTGGCGCGCTGGGCAAGAGGGTGTGACCTACTCCTATGCGAATGCTCGCTTCCGGACAATCGTGCCATCGACACACATTTGACACCCGCACAGGCTGGCACCCTGGCGCGCAAGGCCAAAGCCCGACAGCTCGTATTGACACATTTTTACCCACCGGTAGAATCCGTCGATCCTGTGGCGCTCGCGGCGCAAGAATTCGACGGCCCAATAACTGCCGCAAAAGACGGCAGCCGTTTCACGATCGAAGAGACGGTTCCACACGGGAACCGAACCAACCGCTCCCCTCGAGGGTACGACTGAGCATGAAGATTTTTTCTCGCGTGGCTTTGTTGGCTGTGGCCGGCTCACTTGTTTCCACACAGGCACGGGCGCAGACTGCGACGGATGTACTGGCCAGAGCGTCCACTCGTTATGCGACCATTCGTACGCTACAAGCGGATTTCCGCCAAACGATCGTCAACCCGATGTTGGGTGGGCCGGAAGTTGCAACGGGTGTCTTGTTCCTCGAACCGCCTGATCGCTTCGCCATGCGATTCACCGACCCCGCCGGAGATCGCATTGTGGCAGACGGAACTTGGCTGTGGTTGTTCAACCCGAGTACGGTAAGCGATCAAGTTATCAAAACACCGATTCCAGAGGCCGGACCTGCCACCCCAAACCTCTTCGCGCAGTTTGTGGACGATCCGCTTTCCCGGTATGAAGTCGAATACATGGGTCCAGACAACATCGACGGTATCGCCGTCGAACGCGTTCATCTCATTCCACTGAGTGACGAGATTCCGTTTCGCGAAGCTACAATTTATGTGGATGTGTCCGGTGGGATGCTTCGGGCGTTGCAGGTCATTGAGGAGTCAGGTCAAAGCCGGCACATGGTATTTGAGAACTTTCGGCGGAATCAACCCATCGCTGCACACGAGTTGCAGTTCACACCACCAAGTGGTGTGCGTGTCATTACTCCCGGCAGATGATCACCGAGCGGCCCCACCCAGCTGGAGCAGTTCGCTTGTCGTTTCAATGTCGTTGAGCAACCGAACAGCTGCGGACACTACCACGTCATCGGCGGTGCGCCGCGTTAGCTCAGCCTCGCTTCCAAAGACGTAGCGCAGCAACCGGTACGAAACTTCTCTATCGACATACGGCGCAGCCGCGCGCCATACGGCGTTGCTCACACGGATTCCCTGTTCGGTGAGATGTTGTCGAAGGTTTTCCCGCATTTCAACCGACACCGAGAAATCTGGATCAGTCAGCGTACTTTCGGCCCTTGTACGTATCGCAAAAGCGGATAGGGCATCTCGGAATTCTTGAACGTTACCTCTCAACGCGGTGACAAAAAGGGTTTCGCCGTCATCTTGCGTGGCGGTTTCGGCTTGGATATCCGGTTGGATTCCTCCGCCACGAAAGATGGGTTGCGCCCCATCTGTCTGGACGGTATCCCGATCTTGGGCGGTCGAATCGTCAAACTCAATTCTTCTCCCAACGCCCCCTCGTTGGATGGACCGTCCCAACGGCGTATACCAACGTCCCGTCGTTATCTTGAGTGCTCTGTCTCGCCCGAACGGAAAGACGGTTTGGACGAGACCTTTCCCAAACGTCGGAGCGCCAATCAGTAACCCACGATCGTGGTCTTGGATTGCTCCCGCGATGATCTCCGCTGCGCTGGCGGAGAACTCATTCACCAAAACCACAATCGGCATATCGGGCCAGGGTTCTTCAGACGACGCTTCATACATTCGTGTCAACCGTTCATCACGGCCACGTGTTTCCACCACGACATCCCCCGGGTCCAAAAAGAGATCCGAGATGGCGATTGCCTCCGTCAAAAGACCACCCGGATTCGACCGAAGGTCCAGGAGGAGTTCCTCCGCACCTGCTGCACGCAGATTCGCAATATGCTCACGCAGTTCTTCAGCCGAATTCTCGCTGACAGTTTCGAGCCACACGTACCCCACGTTGCCATTTAAAAGCTCGGCGTGACGTACCGAGTTTACATGAATGTTCGTCCGCACCAACTGGAAATTCAGGGGCACCCTCGTGCCGGGGCGTGCCACCACCATCCGCACAGGTTCGCCTTCGGACCCCCGTAGCGCCGACGCGACCTCATCTGTTGTCCATCCGAACGTCGCGTGCCCGTCGATCTCTACGATACGATCCCCCGGCAGCATGCCCGCATCCTCCGCCGGTGTGCCCGCCAACGGTGTCACCACGGTTATCAAGCCGTCGCTTGACTCGATACGCACACCAATGCCGACATAGTTCCCGGTGGCACTCGTCGAAAGCGCACGGAGTTCGTCTTCCGCGAGATAATCGGTGTAGGGATCGCCGAGCTGTCTCAGCATACCGTCGATGGCCAGCTCGTAAAGATCGGGCTGAGTGACGGAGTCCACGTACACCGACGAGACGTATTCAATGACTTCGTCGAGTTGGTTGGCCCGATCAAATTCACCGCGCTGGCCTTCTACGCGCCGCTGCGTCAACCACACTGCCATGGAGAACGCAACCGCGCCAACCGTGATGCCGGAAAGAAGATGGCGCACTATGCAGTTCCTCCGTTGGCAGACCGCGTATTACCCACGAGCGTGACCTCCAGCATTGCCGCCACGTGCTGCCACGCGGCCTCTTCAACCTGGTCGGGTGTGCCCGTGGCGTCGATATGGTAAATGCCCGGGCCCGTGGCCACACGAAAGGATTCCACAACGCGTTCATGCAGCGAGATCGCCTCTTGCTCCATGCGATCGGGTCGGTCGCCACGCGCCCGTTGCCGTTCCTGCGCGACATCCAACGGAACATCCAACACCACCGTGAGGTCAGGTGACAGACCACCGGTCGCAAGATTGTTGGCGACATGCACCGGTTCGGCGGGTAAACCGCGACCGGCAATTTGGTAGGCTACGGTAGAGAGTTGATACCGATCACTCAATACCAACTTGCCCTCGGTGAGGGCGGGACGAATGATCTTGCTCACAAGGTCTGCGCGGGCGGCAAGAATAAAAAACAACTCGGCCATTGGGCTCGTGTCGAATTCCGGGTCAAAAGCGGCACGGCGCGCCAACTCGGCGGCGTCAGTGCCACCGGGCTCACGGACTACAACGACATCCACACGTTGCGCGGTGAGGCGATCGACCAGACGTGTTACCAACGTCGTCTTTCCCACACCATCCGGGCCGTCGATGACCGCAAACGCGCCGGTCATCAGTTTGACCGGGCCTCCGGCACTCGCGCGATGAGATACCGGTGCCGTCCAAAGAGGTCCTTTTGAATCTTTGCACGCGTAAGACCGGACGCATGTGCCATGGCCAATGACTCGTGGTGACGCCGGGCATCGATTTCTAAAACAACCAGTCCACCCGGGGACATGATACCCGCAGCACCCTCGCAAATAGTTTGCGTGTGACGGAGCCCTGTTTCCGCGCTCACCAATGCTTCGCGCGGTTCAAAGTTACGAACACTCGAATCGAGTTTTGCATATTCGTGTTCGGACACGTAAGGAGGATTCGAGATCAGGACATCAAATTTCTCGCCCCGCACCGGGTCAAAAAAAGATCCGTGGCGAAACTCTATCGTCTTTTCTTTGCAGATCTTGGCCCTGTTCGCCTCTGCAACAGCCAGCGCATCTTGCGAATCGTCTGTGCCCACCAACCCAACGAAATCACCCTCTACCGCGAGACTCAGGATGATGCACCCACTACCAACTCCAATTTCCAAAACACGTGGCGCGACGGCACCGG
>JAZDDD010000443.1:0-3168 GCA_036679545.1 Gemmatimonadota bacterium
ATTCCCGTAGCGTTCATGATGGCACCGGCCAAGATGAACAATGGAATGGCAATGAGCGGAAACTTTGTGGCGCCGTCGAACAACACGATCGCCAGATTCGGCAACGAAGAAAAACCCGACGCGGCCCACATGGCCACTGTTGCCACAACACCAAGCGCTACGGCGATAGGAACGTCGATGAACACCAACGCGACGAGCCCGAGCACCATGAGCAACAACGTCATGCGTCGTCTTCCGTTGCGCGTGGCTCCGATCCAACCTTGCTCAACAGCTCCGCAATCACGAACAGCACGGCACCAATGGGAATCACCGACTGCGCAACGGTGCGGGGCACCCACGGCAAACTCACCAGAAACGAACCGCCGATAACTTGGAGCACACGCCAACCGGCCCACGCCGTCAGCATGAAAAACGCAACGACAATCCCCGTGCGTACTGTGCGAACGGTGCTCTGCCATCTAATCGGGAGAAGTTTCGGTCCACGCGGAAAACCGATGTGTGCGCTATGCAGCGCCGCCAACGCCGCTCCGTAATAGGTCAACCAAGCGAGCATGATGGCGGCCACTTCGTCATACCACACAAGCGCAGCGCCCGCCTTGCGAAAACCAACGGCAACCACCACCAAAATGGCGAGGCCGCTCATCAACGCGATCACCATGTTTTCGAGAAAAAATGCCAAGAACCGACGGACAGTGATCAAACCCTTCGTCATGGATTCTTCAGCGCAAGGGCCTTGTCGATGAGATCTCTTCCACCTTCGACGGTCGTGGCGAATTCGTCATAAATCGTTACCGACG
Source organism: Gemmatimonadota bacterium (assembly GCA_036679545.1). GTDB lineage: Bacteria > Gemmatimonadota > Gemmatimonadetes > Gemmatimonadales > GWC2-71-9 > JAZDDC01. The sequence continues at coordinate 798 of JAZDDD010000443.1, forward strand.
CCAGTGCGAAGGCGTCTCGATCCGGACGGTTGACTTCGACACCTGCGTTTTCCAACTCTTGAAGCAGCAACTCGTCCATCTCCTGAGCTGTTTGGTACACAAAGCCCTGAGTCTCCTGTGCGATTTCCCGAATGCCCAACCGGATATCTTCCGGCAACCGCATCCAGCGGTTCGCGCCAGAAGTTATGAACGCAGGCGTATAGACGTGCTGTGTCAGCGATAAATAACGTTGGACCTCGTGCAATTTCGAGCTAAATATTTGTGCGAACGGATTCTCTTGCCCATCCATTACGCCGGTTTGTAAGGCAACGAACACCTCGGACAATGGCATAGGCGTTGGGTTCGCTCCGAATGTTTGAAACAGACGGATGCGCCAAAGACCACGCGGTGTTCGCAGTTTGATGCCCTCGAGGTCTGCGGGCAGGTGGATGGGTCTCTTGTTGTTCGTGATGTGACGAAATCCGTTCTCCCAGACTGCGACAATCGTATAGCCCTGTGCCTCGGCAAGCGGCGCGAGTGTGGGCCACACGATTTCTCGTTCGATATCTTGCATGTGCGCACGACTTTCAACGAGATATGGCATCTCGAACAAACCGAACGCATCGACCGTCGATGACATGATCGTCGATGGAAGCGCAAAGTCCAACGTGCCGAGTTTGAGTTTTTGGAGCATGACTTCATCGCCACCCAGTTGACTCGCCCCAAAGACATTGACCGTAACACGTTCTGGAAACCGTTCATTCACCCGTCGCGCGAACTCCTCGGCGGATCGAGCGAAAAGTGATCCGGGTGCCCCGACATGACCGAACTTGAGTTCGATAACACCAGATCCCTCGCCACAAGACGTGGCAAGGAGCACGAAGAGTGCGATTCTCTTCATTGTGTTTCCGCCAGGTACGAAAGCGCTGCTTCAATGCCGCCATCCTGGAAACGAACACCCATGACGCGAAAGCCAAGTTCGATCCCACACAAAGTGCCGGCGAGCATCAGCTCGTTGAAATCACCAAGATGTCCAATGCGAAAGACCTGTCCTCGTAACCTGCCGAGTCCTCCCCCAAGCGACATATTGAAACGATCCAACACTGTCCGACGGAAATCGTCAGCCGTGACCTCTCCCTGCATCAATACCGCGGACACCGTGTCACTTCGTTCCGCAGCGCGTTCCGCGTAAAGCTCGAGGCCCCACGCATCGACAGCACGACGCGTAGCTTCGGCAAGCCTAGCGTGACGCGCATAAACATTGGACAACCCTTCTTCCCGAAGCATGCGCAATGATTCGCACAACCCAAAAAGCATGTTGGTCGCCGGTGTGTACGGGAAAAAACCGTCATCATTAAACGATTTCATAGAACGCCAATCCCAATACGCCCTGGGCAGCGTGGAGTCCCTCGCGGCGATTAAAGCCTTTTCGCTTACCGCATTGAACCCCAGGCCCGGCGGAAGCATGAGACCTTTCTGTGAACCGGAGACCGTAACATCGATACGCCACTCATCATGCCGAAAGTCCATCGAACCCAGCGACGACACCGCATCGACCATGAGCAGCGCCGGATGGTCAGTCGTTCTAAGCGCCTCGCCGACTGCGGCAATGTCCGACGTCACGCCAGTGGACGTTTCGTTGTGGACAACCAGTACGGCTTTGTATGTGTGTTCGGTATCTTCCGCCAGTTTTTCTTCCAGTATGCCGGCGTTCACCGCCCGACGCCACTCACCCGGCATAGAGTGGACGACAAGACCCATTTTGGTGGCTACATTTTGCCATCCGGCGGAGAAAAAACCCTGGTCGAAAGCCAGTACAGCGTCTCCGGGAGATAAGGTGTTCACCAACGCAGCTTCCCACATGCCGCTGCCCGATGCCGGAAAAATGAAGGCGTCGGACTTGGTGCCAAACACCCCCTTGAGCCCAGCTAATACCTCTACGGTCAAGTTCGGAAAATCAGGACCCCTGTGGTCGATCGTGGGGGTAGCCATGGCGCGGAGCACCCGGTCGGGAACGTTGGTAGGTCCCGGAAGTTGAAGGAAATGCCGTCCTGGTTTGTATGCCATGGTAGGGAAACTGTGTTATCTCGATGAGTGGTCGTTGCAATGGTACGCCGCAACAATCATCATGGGAAGAAGGAGCCTCATACACGATGTTGAACGAATGAAGGCAACGGCCACATTCCAGCGGCAGCTGCACCGGGAGCTGGAAGGAGACGTTCTTTTCGACGCGTTCTCACGGGGACGTTACAGTACCGACGCCTCGATCTATCAAATCGAACCAATCGGTGTCGCAATACCGAGATCCGTCGAGGACCTGCGCAGAGCCGTCCAGATAGCATTGGAGAATGGTGTTCCGATTGTCGCCCGAGGCGCCGGCACATCTCAAGGC
>JAZDDD010000444.1:0-5894 GCA_036679545.1 Gemmatimonadota bacterium
GAGCAGCGCCGCAACCAGTCCATAGGGTGCCCACGCCCGCACGATACTAATCTCCCTCGTATCGTCCGAGTTTGACGTGGTGGTTTGCGATCCGGTCCACGAAGATGGCCACGTAGACACGGCCGGGAAGTTCCATGTGTCTTTTGGCAGCAAGAATCTTCTTCGCGCGGCGAACGTCACGACAAAAAGACCGACCGAGCCACCCAGCAGGGATGGAAATTCGGGGCCCAACAGGTATGCGGTTGCGAAGTAGGGAATGGTAAACGCCAGCCCTCCGAACAGCGCGAACGGAATAATCGACAGACCCTCGGTCCACGAACGCCGGGTTCCAAAAAACCGCGTCATCATGGCGACCATCAGCGTGGGGATGATTGTCCCGGTAAGGGCGTGCAGCGCTGCTGCGTACACGGTGATGGTCTGTCGATACTCTACGAAGTCGATTCCTGCGGCCGCCAACCGGCTCGAGATCTCGGGACTCGCAAGACCGTCCGTGACACCTACAATGATTGGTGTGCCCACAGCACCGAATGTGACGGGTGTGCTTTGAATCATCATGCCTAACATGACCGCGGCAGAAGCGGGGAACCCCAACGCGACCATGAGCGGGGCGGCTACCGCGGCGGGTGTTCCGAAACCTGCCGCGCCCTCGATAAATGACCCGAAAAGCCATGCGACGATTACCACCTGGACACGTCGATCGTCCGAGATGTCATAAAAACTTCGCCGAATGGCATTTACACCGCCGGAATACTCCAACGTCTTCAGGAGCAATATGGCGCCGAAGATAATGAACAGGATGTCAAACGTGACAAACAACCCTTGGATACTAGACGCGGCGATATGTCTTAGTTCAACTCGCCAGACGAACCACGCAAGCACAACGGCCAACACATACACTGCGGGCATGGCCCACTTCGCCGCAACACGAAAACCGACGAGCAACACCGCAGCGAGCAAGATGGGCGCAACCGCCACGAACGCCTGTAACGTTAGGGACACTGCTTCCCGTTTCGGTTAGGATGGTTGCCGATGATCGGCCGTAAAATTATGGTGTACGAATACCAAGCCCAATAATGACGCTAGCGATCTCCTCGGGCCGGCTTCCTCCAGCCGCGGGATTGGCATGGGCGGTGAACTGCTCGAATCGATATGCGAGGATACCAAAAATACGTCGACAGAGCCAGGACGTTGTGGGATCGTCTCCACACTGCGGAACGAATGTCAGCCGTGTTTCACCTTCTCTCCCGCTGCCGCCGGCGCCGCCGTTCACGCCCAGGTATAAGGCTGCGCCGACGGTGACTTCGAACTCATTGCTGTTACCGAGTGAGAATGACGAACGGGCCCCCAAACGGACAAAAGACCACCGCGTCGTACCCAACGAACCCGTGAAAGAGCGGAGGCCGTAGCCAACACGTGCATGGAAGACGCGTCTACCGACGTATAGCTCCAAGTCGGCATTGTTTATCTGTCCCGCCGCTTCGGGTCCCGGGGTTCCCTGCGCCGGTTCGCTCGAAAAACCGCCGCCATGCATTCGCCCATAGATTCCGATGTCCGTTACTCCAAGAACGGATTTGGGTTTTGACGAGGCTGCCGGTCCCAGAAAACCTGGCCACCAGATCGAGATCTCTGCACCGGGGTGTACACCCGTGCCGCGCCCAACTTGTCCGGCAAGTTTTGCGTTACGCCGAGAGAAGAACGTTAGTAAGCCCCCCCGGAACACCGGCTCGGATTGTTTAGTCACCGACGAATCCGGCAAAACTGACAAAGTGTCCTGCGATGTAGCTGGTTGGGATGTCACCATCAAAAGGCCCGTGAACAGCAGCGCGGGACCGATCGTCATTGTTCACTCGTGGGGCACTGACGTGCACCGCCAATCGACATCGTGGGCGACAAACGACTGACGTTCCGGGCGTGAGCGTCCCAGCGGCTCCGCACGTCGTCCCCGAATGACTCTCGTACCTCCATGTTGTGGATCACGTTTGCCCGGTTGCGAATCGGTCTGTTGGTCAAGGCCGCGACCACCGAACTCAGAGCCACCGTACCTCCAACCACAAAAGCCCATCGGTCGGATGGAACCACGCTTTTCAGCTCACCATTTCGCAGGACGGTGGCCAACAACACGGCGCTCACGCCCAAGCCGATGCCTCGAAGCGCGGTTGCGTGTCTCGACGGCTGATCGTCCTCGCGCTTGAGTCGCATACGCCAGTCACGAACGGAGGGGTCCTCCGCTTGCCATTTGGCAAAGTCGCTTGCCGGGCGCTCGCTCGGAAAATCAAGACTGCGGTTGCTGGGGATGACAGGTTGGAGAATGGGGATGGTGGGGCCGCCAGATAATTCAGTCCTGAAGCAACGTTGTAATGTTTGAGTCGGGTCTCCGGCAAAAACGGCTGTGACCATGAGGTCGTACTCACCATTCCTGAGCGCCAGCTGAGGGAGTCTCCCGTCTCCCGGCTTTAGCAAGTTGACGCTTAACACGCCACGATCGGTGGGTTCGTTAATTTCATCGAGAATGGCTGCGAACGTACTCGTGACGGCCGCAAGCTGAAAAGTAACCATCCGGTTGGATTGTACGGCAATAAATTTGTGGTTCGAACCCCAGATCCGTTCGCCCTCCGACCCCACGCCTATCGAATCAATGCTCACCGCCAACAGCGCTCTATCGTGTTGGGTATCCGTTGGTTGGTAGAGACGACGGGCGGACATTCCAAATGTTGTTTCGGACACCTCCGCAAACAGATCAGCCAGGCTTGGTATTGCTCTGCGCGTCGAATCGCGCCATCGCCAATTGATCAACGGCGACAGTGTCCAGTGAGGATCGAGTTCGATGAGGTACTCGAGATATGTTTTTACTCCATCGGTCCGTTGCGCAGCAATCGTATCCGATATTTCCGTGCGGGAGTACTGGGTACCGACGAGCAACTCGAGCACGCGAATCTGCAGATCGGGACTGGCGTCGGATTGTTGCCAGTCGGCGAGGAGGTCTCTCCTTTGAAACGTTCTATCGAATGCTTCCCAGGCAACCTGTTGTGCGGCGGAGACATTTCTCTCGAGAAGACTTCGTGTGCCCTCGCTTATGAGGTCGAGCACGACGGCCTGATTTCCAGATCCGTCCCCTGAAGGTCGTAACAGTGGATACTTGTCCGTATCGCGAAGGGCCGTTAACTCGATCTCTTCTGGATGTAACCCCCGAGCGAGTATCAAGAGGGCGCGAACGTATTCTTCCTGTGTTGCTCGGTCACGCTGCTCTAACGCGTCGCGGACGAATACCTCGGCGTGTCCGGCTCTCCCGTTTCTAAGGAATTGCTCGGCCGAATCAAGAAGAGCCGCGATCGGTAGCGGACCCGCCACGCTTAAGCTGGAATCCTGTGCCACCGATGGTGTATGGAGCGTCGGTAGCAACAGTGCAATCGCCAGGAAGCCGCGCGCTACGATCATGATGCGCAGTTGACCTTCGTGGGTATCGACAATTGTTGGTTTGGTGTCAGAGTTTCGGTGCTCTCCCATTTATCCGAACAATTCGCGAGCTCCCACACCAGCCGTAAAGTCAGTTGTCGCCCTGTCGGTACGCTTGTTACTACGGTTGGTCCGTTTACACGTCCGGAATAGAGAACACGACCCGCGCTCAATACATAATATGTCGCCACCGCCCGCGCATCGAACTCAATGCTGGCTGTGGCACGTGGCTGCGTGGGTGTTTGCTGGATCGTGGTGGTGAACGGGCCGTTCGGTATGGTGTCACCGTTAAACGTTACGACGAAGTTGTCGGCGCCGGCGTTTTGGGGAGTGTAGCTCCCGCGAAATATCCCACCGGTAAGGGACAAGGTGAGTCGCTGAGTGTTGGCACCGACGACGGAAAGCACGGGGTTGTTCTCCAAATTCGTTACGATACTGCCGTTGGGATCGCGTGGTGTGATCGCGATGTCAACACGCTCATCCACCGTGGCGGTTGGCGGTGCTGTGATTTCCCAACTCACGAGGGTTGGCAAGGACGTGTTGGATGTCTTGCTGGAGACGGTTTGCCAACCGACCATAGAGGCGACGATCATCAGACCTGTTCCCACAACGACGGGAATTGCCAAACGACGACGTGGGTGGAAATCTTTGAGTAGATCCACGAGTGCGGCAACGTCGCTCTCGAACCGTGAATGTCTAATCTCCAAAGCGTTGATCTTTGCCAACTTCTGTAATTTGGGTGGAAGCTCGGCGGCGGTCGGCATCTTTGCGTCATCAATGAGTATGGGTATGACACGCACACTCGCGTTCAGGGCCGTTGCGATCTCCAGACGCACATAATCGGGCCCTCCGGTCATGTCGATCTCGCCCGTCGCTTTTGGGTCGGTCTCCCACTTGGGGCCGATGATAGCGATCACGGCCGCCGCGTTACCGATCCGATTCTGAATTGCCTCCTCGAAGTCGACACCCGCGGCGATGTCATCGACATCCATGAAGACACGGTCAGCGCCAAACTCTGCAGTCAACCGGTCGTATATTCTCCCGGCCGCGCCCGAGCTGTCAGATCTGCGGTAGCAGATGAAGATCCCGGGTTTCACGGTCTTGGTGCCACGCTGGCCGGTTGCGGAACCGTCACAGCAACGTTGTCGGAAGCGATGGTCAGGGTGTCGTTCCCAACTGTTGCCCTAAATGCTAGGGTGAATGTGTACGTTCCTGGTACCGTGTTTGTCGGGGTGATGGAGAGGCCGGTGAAACCGCCAGCGGTGTTGAAGGTCGCGACGCCATTCGGGTCGGTGACACGTGTTGTGGTACCACCAAGTGCGCCGACCCCCGAAACGATGCTCGTGGTAACGGCCACCCCGCCTTGGTCGACGTTATTGTCGCAGCGGTCCTTGACTTGAATCTGTGGCGGTTGACCGAACTGCTCCCCGCTCTGCGCAGTGGATGATGGCTGCGTGGCGATCTCGAGCTGCGAGACTTGGCCTGGCTGTAAACTGATGGTTGCTGAGATCACGCCAGCAATGCCTGGCGATGCGAAGCGTAAGATGTAATTGCCAACGCGCCCGTCAATCGAAAGACCGTTGAAAACCGCGCGACCGCCCACGTCTGTATGAGTGGTGCCGGTGCCGTTTAGTATTCCGTTACCGCTTTCGATTGTGGCGGTTACTACGACCCCGCTGTCTGCGGTCGTGTTGCCATATGTATCCACAAGATCAATCGTCGGTTGTGTTGAAAACGGTACACCACACGAGATGTTCGACGACGGAGAGATGTCAATACGAAGTTCTGTCGGGGCGCCCGCCGTCGCCGAAGCTGCAAAGAAAACGGGATCTACTCCGTCAACATATGCCTTTAGCGTATCCGTTGAATCACCAGCTTGTGTTCCAAGCGTCCAGTTCACTTCTGCGAACCCGTTCGCGTCGGTGTCGGTCCTCACGGTATCGACAACACTCGACGCGAGACTGCCTCCTCCACCCTCGACAGTAAATAAAACCTCTTGCCCATCAACTGGCTTTCTGGATTCGTTTAGAACCAAGACGGTGGGAAAGATCTCGACTTGTTGTCCAACCGTGTCGGTTTGGTTATTACCACGACTGATTTCCAGTAGCAGCGCGCCCACGTCGAATGACCTACTCGCAACTTTCGTTAATCTTCCCGACGCGGCAACCAATGTCGTAAATATCTTTACAGCGGAAAACGTTGCAACACCCCTGGCGGCGGTGGCCGTTGTTTCACCGAACCGAAAAGTCGCATTCGGGTCAGCACGGTCAAAAACTCGCACGATGGAGTCGTTGTCGCGGAGAAGACCAAGGGCGAGTGTGACCGTTAGCGGTAAATCCACGGGCTCTCGACGGCCATCGAGAATGGTGACGGCCACCGTGAAACTATCATTCGTATTGATCTCGTTTGGCGGCTGACCCGAGGTGGTGAATACGAGTTCG
>JAZDDD010000445.1:0-2799 GCA_036679545.1 Gemmatimonadota bacterium
CGTTGGTTTGATATGTCCAACACTCTTACGCCGTAGACCACACTCATTTGCTCAAGTTTTCCCAAATCGCAACCGATCTCCGTGTGAAGACCTCACACTGTTCGGGAAAATCCGATGTCAAGTTTTCTCGGTGAACTACGGGATGTTCTGACCCGCGGAGACGATCTACCAACGTTGCCGGCAGTCGTTTTTGAACTGCACGGCGTTTTGGAAAACGAGAACACATCACAACATGAAGTCACTGCCGTCATCCAACGAGATCCGGCTCTCGCAACTCGGCTGCTTCGTCTGGCCAACTCAGCCACGTTCAACCGTGGCTCGCCAGTGGGGTCGGTCGATCAAGCGGTTCGACTCCTTGGGTTGAAACAAGTCGGCGCCCTCTGTATTGCGCTTTCCGTTGTAAATGCGTTCAACCAAGGAAGTGGCCGGTTGGATCATGCGTCGTTTTGGGAGCATAGCGCAGGCGTTGCCTTGGCGGCCGTGCGTCTCGCCGAATCATGTGGTTCTTCGCAGATCCCCCCCGAACAACTCTACGTCGGCGGTCTGCTTCACGACATTGGCCTTCTATTACTCGACCAATACTTTTCCGAGTGGCTGCGCAGCTGCTTAGCTCACGCCGGAGCTCAATCCATTGCGCTCCACGATGCCGAGGCCGACGTGCTTGGGATCGACCACGGAGAAATCGGGGGACTTTTGCTCGGCAGTTGGTCCCTGCCCCACCCAATCGTCGCGATGGTCACACATCATCATCACCCGGGCGTTGCACCTGCTGAACACAAAAACGCCTGCTGTATCATCCACGCTAGCGAGACAATGTGCGGGGCTAAAGGCCCGTCGCTGGATGTGGAAAGCCATGACGAGGATCCTACCGACGTGTTACATGCACTCGACACACATGATGCGGACATCGACGCGATTTTCGCCGACCTCACCGCGGAAGCGAGTGTCTTCGCTGGCGCCGTCACGTCGTAGACGCAGATTGGCCAAAACCTCCTCGCAGTCCTAGTTGAAATCATCGCCTCTCAAAATATACGTCAATTAACAATATATCATTGACTGACATGTTGTTTGTTGATATAATTGATATCGCAATACAAAAATGAGTCCATGATGGAAAACCAGCAAACCAAAGCGAACAATACACTTACACCAATCGCATTCGAGATTCTCCTTTCCCTGGCCGGGGGGCCATGTCACGGCTACGGTATCAAACTCGATATCGAGGAGCGGACGGAAGGCCAGTTGAGCCTCGGCTCCGGCACTTTATATCAAGCGATCCAAAGGTTGGAGCGATCCGGGTTTATCGCTGAGTTCAAGACAGCGACCACGGGCAGCGATACGCGCAGAGGGCGTTCCTACGCGCTAGCGCGTACCGGCAAGCTCGCGCTTGCTCACGAACTCAAACGGCTGAACCGGGTTGTCGAGTTTGCTCGGGCCAACAATCTGTTTTCCGATTTGGAAACAACGTGATGTCTTTGAGTGAAAGAGTTTTCCGACTTTTTCTCTTGGCGTATCCTGCGTCGTTTCGACGGCGTTATCGCGATGACCTCGTTGCGTTTTTTGTCTCCGACCGCAAACAGCCCACTTATGCGAACGGTGTCGCAGGGTTCTTTCGTTTCTGGCGCAAAACCATTTTTGATCTTCTGCACACCTCCGCTTCGGAACGTGCTCTCGTTGTTGCCGGCGTTTTTCGCTTGGGCCCGTACCAACTTTACATCAAGAGAAAAACACTTCACCGGACCGCGCTCATGGAAGCAACGCTACAGGACCTTCGGTATGCTGGACGCATGTTAATCCGGAACCCGGGTCTCACCACGATCGCCCTCGCAACGTTGACGCTTGGGATCGGGATCAACGCCGCAATGTTCAGCATGGTGAACGGTGTTTTGCTCAGACAACTGCCCTACACAGATTCTGAACGCGTCGTGGCCATCTGGGGAACCGATACGGACGGCACCTTCAGCGTTTCTGAAAACGAACGTCTTCGATATCGAGACGCGACGAACATCTTGTCATCGTTCGGCACGTACCAATTCAATTGGGCGAACCTGACCGGACCGGACGGCGCCGAACGCGTGGTCATCGCCGCGATTGACGACGGTGTCTTGCCGGCCCTGGGCGTGACGCCAATCGCCGGTCGTGCATTTACGATCCAAGATACGCAACCTGGAACCAACCCAAGTGTGCTTCTCAGTCACGGTATGTGGCAGCAACGTTTTGCCGGCAACTCCGGCGTGGTCGGCACGACCATCCAGATCGGTGGTTCGGCAGTCAACGTTGCGGGCGTCATGCCACGAGACTTTCGGCTTCCGGGGGATTTTGTCGGGCAACCCGTTCAATTGTACTCCGCTCAAGTTTTTGACGAACCTGATCCACGCAATCTGCATTACTTGCGTTCGGTGGGCCGACTCGCCGAAGGCACGACGGTCGAACGTGCGCGAACCTACTTGGCCGATCTTGCTCCGCGGATGAAGGAACAACTCCCAACCTTGCCATCCAGCTTCGTTCCCGCGGTCACACCGGTACGCGACGTAGTAATGGGAGAAATCCGACCTGTGCTTCTCATCCTCTTCGCGGCAGTGGGACTGCTGTTACTCATCGCGTGTGTCAACGTCGCAAACATTTTCCTGGCCAGGTCCGATAGTCGCGCCACAGAGATGACCTTGCGTGTGGCGTTGGGCGCCAATCGTGGGCGCATCGTGCGTCAACTCATGTCCGAGAGTATCGTGCTGTCTCTTATCGGCGGTGCGTTGGGTCTGATCGTGGCAAAGCTTGCGATCGGCGGATTGGTTCGTTTCA
>JAZDDD010000446.1:0-5482 GCA_036679545.1 Gemmatimonadota bacterium
CGGACGGGCTTCGTCAAACAATCCAAGATTCGCGTAAACCTCTCCGATCACACGCATCATGGTGGCCTGAACCTCAGGCTGATCGGCCAACCCATCCTCTATTCGTTGCGCCCCTTCGTCGAGCAACTCGCGCGCCGTGATCGTTTCGCCGCGTGATTCCGAAGGATCCGATACGGCAAACAGTCCCCGCACGAAATCAGACACTTCGCGCGCCTTGGCGGCTTCGATCTGGGCTCTGTCGCGTTCCGCCGCGAGTCGAGCAGTATAGAAACCGACCACACCGGTTGTGGAGAGCACCACAGCGACGACCGCCGCAACGGCCAAGCGGTGCCGGCGGAGCGCTTTCCCGACGCGATATCCCACTGAATCCGGTCGAGCGAGCACCGGCAACCCATCAAGATGTCGCCGCACGTCTTCCGACATCGCCTCGACGGACCCGTAGCGGCGATCATGTTCTTTGCGCAACGCCTCGAGGCAAATGACGTCCAGGTCACCGGTCAAGCGTTTGCGGAGTCGAACGGGTTCGGTACGTCGCGCGAGACTGATTGCCTCGGTTGTCATGTTCGCCGACGGCGACAATTTCTCAACACGCGTGCTGGGTCGTTCGGGCTGCGACTCACAAACCACGCGCTCCACCTCGGTGGGGCTCCGGCCATCGATTTCATACGGCCGCACACCTGCAAGTAACTCATAAAGAACGACACCGAGCGAATAGACGTCCGTGGCCGTGCCCACAGGTTCACCCCGCACTTGTTCGGGGGACGCATACGCGGGTGTCATGATCCAAAGACCCGTTTCGGTCAGGTTACTTCCCTGCCCGTTTTCTGCCAACAACTTGGCAATACCAAAATCTAGCAGCCGCACCTGACGGTCGGTGGTAACCAAGATGTTGTCCGGTTTGAGGTCGCGGTGAACGACAAGTTGTCGATGCGCGTACGACACGGCACGGCAGACGTCTTGGAACAACACAAGACGCTCATCGACTGTAAGACGATGTGTGTTACAGTATTCATCAATGGGCAACCCCTCGACATATTCAAGCGCAAAGAACGGTTGGCCATCCTCAGTGACCCCGCCATCCAGCAATCGCGCAATGTTAGGGTGGTGGAGACGAGCAAGAATTTGGCGTTCTTGCCTGAACCGAAGGAGCAATTGGTGGGAGTCCATGCCACGTCGGACGAGCTTGAGAGCAACCTTCTGTTCAAACTGTCCATCGGCGCGGTGTGCAAGAAAGACACGACCCATCCCACCCTGGCCGATTTCCCGAACCAACTGATAGGGACCGACACGATGACCGGTCTTGGGGCCCTTGAGATCCGCTTCCTCAAAGGTACGGGCGGCGTCGGCGACAGCGTCCGTTAATACGTGATCGACTCTCGGCTCCGCGTCGAGAAGAGCCTCTACCTCCTGGTGCAGAACGGTATCTTGTCCGCACTCGGCTCGCAGGAAGGCCTTCCGCTTGGTGGGCTCCTGACTACGAGCCGCGTGGAACAACGCACTGATTTTCTTCCAGCGTTCGGCATCCATGGGCGTCGAGGGATCGGGGAAAATCGGGGCTCCTCAAAACATGACGAAAAAGAGGGGCCACGGGGAGTCCCCCGACGCCAAAATCGTTTGGCCTGACGATGTCACGACCCCGCCGGGGTTGGCAGACCTACCGGTACGGCGATTGCAATGAAAACGCTTCGTCAAATTTTTTTGGGGGGAACATGCGTGGGTCGTTCATAACTGGTATATGTTTGTTAGTAGCCTCGGTTCCGCTGAGCGGCCAAGGAATCGGAGTAGCCGCCCACGCCGGAACGCTGGGATTGGGTGTCGATGTGGCGGTCTCCGCAGGATCTCGCATTGGATTTCGCGTCGGGGGCAACGTGTTCCCGTCGAACATTGACCTCACCGCCGATGACCTCGAATACTCAGTGGATTTACCGTCCCCTCAGTTCACGGCACTGATTGATCTCTATCTTGTCGGGGGATTTCGCGTGAGCGGCGGGCTTTTCGCCTCGTCGGATGATGTCAACCTCGAGGGCACGCTGACCCAAAACGTCGAGATTGGCAACAGTACGTACACGCCAGCCGAAATTGGGACCCTCACTGGTACGGTGGTCAACAATGACACGGGACCATATCTGGGCATAGGGTTTGGCAACCCGGCCAGCTCCCGGATCGGATTCTTCTTAGACCTCGGGATCGCATTTCAGGGAAAACCAGTCGTAACGTTGGGCGCTGACGGACCCGTCCAGTTCCTACCCGGATTTCAGGCCGATCTGGAAGCCGAACGACTTGCCGCCGAGGAAGACCTCGAACCGTTCCAATACTATCCGGTATTGTCGGTTGGTTTCTCGATAAAACTCGCGGGGTAACACGGGACCACGGTCCGGCCGGCGGCATGAACCGGCCGGATCCATCCTACCCTTCCCGCATCACCGTGTTGGGGTTGACCGTGGCGGCACGTAGCGCCGGTGGCAGACTACCCACCAGGGTCATCACCAGCGCCAGGCCGATGGCCAAGGCAAACGTCAAGACATCCATCGGGGCGACTCCAAAGAGCAACGCCTCCATGGCTTGACCGGCAAAGTATCCAAGCACGGCACCGACCAACACACCCAACCCACCCAACACCACACCCTCGCGGAGAAACATTGCGATGATGCCGCGCCGGTGCGCACCCAGCGCCATGCGCACACCAATTTCGCGGGCGCGATGTGTAGCGGTGAACGACAACAAGCCGTGAATCCCGACCGCCGCCAACAGGAACGCTAACACCGCGAACGTTGCCAACACGCGGAGTTGAACATCTCGCGATTCAGTGTTCGAAGCGACGATCTGCTCCAACAACTGCACGCTCGAGAGCGGCTGCATTGGGTCCGCGCGTTGGACGATGTTGCGAACCGACGGCACGATGCTCAGGGGATCCCCGGCAACACGCACGGCGATGTCCTTTGGCGCGTAAAAAATCAAACTCTGATCTGCAACCTGCAGGTACGGAAGATACACCTGCGGTTCATTCTGCCTTTCGAGACCGCGAACACGTATGTCACCGACCACGCCGACGATGGTGCGTTCGTTGAACGCGAACCCAAAGCTACGCCCCATTGGGTCTTGATCCGGCCAATATCGATCGACGAACGACTGGCTTACGACTGCAACAAAGGGCCGATCCGGAAGGTCGGACTCCATCACATCGCGTCCGCGCAACAACGGTATGCCGAGTGTGGCGAAGTAATCGGGCGAAACGAAACGTAAACTTGCCGTCACGTTGTCGGCACGATTGGACACACCACCGTCCATCTCTACCGGCCAAATACCGCCACCCATAACCATAGGAAGAAAACTGGTGTACGCCGCGCTCTCGACACCCGGCAACGCCCGCACGTCATTGAGCACACTTGTATAGAATGCGCCGCGTGAAGCGGTTGTCGCATACCGTGGCCACGGAAGCCATGTCCTGGCCGTGAGAACACCAGCCTCTTGAAACCCCGGATCGGTGGATCTGACCTCTGACAGGGCCCGGATCAACAGGCCGGAAGCTATGAGGAGGACAACCGATGCCGCGACCTCGACCACCACAAGGGCGGAACGCACGCGCTCGCCACGCATGCCACCACCGCGAGAACTTTCGCGCAGACCGGTTACTACGGCTTCCTTGCCTGCCCGCAACGCCGGAAGTGCCCCAAAGCCGATTCCGGTCAGCGCCGTCACGGCAAGGGCGAATGCAAGGACACGTAGGTCGATCGACGTGGCCTCAACGATCGGCATGGACGGTGGCACGAGTCGCGCCAGCAGCGGCAACGAGACATAGGCAAGCAGCACGCCCAGTCCACCACCAATCGTGGCCAGTGTCAGGCTTTCCGTTATGAGCTGTCTTGTCAACCGCTGTCGTCCCGCGCCCAGGGAACTTCGTACCGCGAACTCTTGTCGGCGTACCATGGCGCGAGCCAATAGGAGATTGGCAATATTCGTACACGCAATGAGTAGCACACAAAGGGATGCACCCATCAGCGCAACCAACAGAAGCCGAGCCTGACGGGGGACTTCTGCACTCAGGCGATTTACAGAGGCGCTGTTGCGTTCGTTCTCGGCCGGATACGCGGCCTCGAGTTGCGTCATCACTTGACGCATCTCGGCACGCGCCATCTCGAGCGATACGCCACTCTTCAATCGCGCGATCACCTCCAAATAGTTGTTATTCCGGTCTTCAAAATCATCGGGTGTGAACCGGAGAGCCGACCAATATTCCGCGTGTCGGTCCGGAAACAGAAACGTAGACGGCATCACACCAATAATAGTGAACGGCTTATCATCCAGTACGACGTTTTGTCCCAATACGTCCGGACTGCCGCCGAATGTCCGTTGCCACAAGCCGTAGGAGAGAACGACGGTTGGCACGGCCTCATCCGAGTCAATCTCTGGCGAAAAGTAACGACCTAACACCGGTTGCACGCCTAACGTCTGAAGTAGGTCCAATCCGACATCGGCTCCCTGGATCCTTTCGGGATCACCTTCGCCCACGAGATTTGCCGAACTACGACTATACGGCGTCATTACGTCGAAGGACGTCGTCATTTCGACCCAGTCACGGTAGTTCGGGGGCGACACCTCCATCCGTGAGTACCCGGGTGGCGACTCCCAAACACGCACCAATTTGTCTGGCTCGTCAAACGGGAGTGGTCGAACCAAGACCCGATCGACGACGGTGAACACGGCGGTATTGGCGCCGATCCCAAGGGCCGATACACCGATAACTGTTAACGCGAATCCTGGAGACCGGAACAGGGAACGACCGGTGTAGCGCAGGTCCTGCCGCAGTGCGTCAGCGTGCAGTGGGACGGCGTGACGTACCACGTCAAACCCGACCCGGATATAACCGTAGCAATAGGCGATACAGAAACATCACGCCCTCCCCGATGCAAAACCACTGGACCGGGCAAGCTGTACCAACCGTTGTAGTCGCGCAGCCTCAGCGTTGGCAACGTCTGTTCCAAACGGCGTGATGCGATAATACCTACGACGTTCGTCGTCACGCGACGCCGCGGGGCGCCGGCGCGCTTCCACGATCATGCCCTGCTCTTGCATACGCTGGATGGAGCGATACAACGTGCCAGCGCTGAGCCGCAATTCCCCGTTTGTGCGGGCGGACACGTCCTGAATGATGGCGTAACCGTGCCGCTCCCCATTTGCCACGGACATCAGAATGTGAAACGTGGCCAACGGAATGGGGAGCAAGTCCTCGATATCAGTCTTTGACTTTTTCATATCGCAATATACCCATGCAGTCTATATCTGCAATGGGTATATCCGGTGTGGCTAGATGATACGTGCCGAAGGACTGGAGGGTTCGATGCCGCTCATCGGAGGATCGCGCCGATCAGGAGCTGAAGAACAGGTTGCGAACCATAAAGTACAAAACTGTTCCCGTGATGACGGGAAGCACGTACTTCGTCAAGAGATACCACAACCTGAGAGTCTTTCTCGTCAATGCGCC
>JAZDDD010000447.1:0-10739 GCA_036679545.1 Gemmatimonadota bacterium
GTTTGTCGAGGCAGCGGTTCAAGTTGCCGGAACGGTCGACATATTGGAAATAGGCGTGCCGTTTTCGGACCCGATGGCGGACGGCGTGTCCATCCAACATGCCAGCCGTGAAGCCCTTCGGCAGGGTGTGACACTGCACTGGATTTTGGGTGTCGTTGATGCACACGACCTCAGTACTCCCACCGTACTGATGAGCTATCTAAACCCGTTACTCGCATACGGTGTGGACAAGCTCGCACGGACAGCAGCACAGGTAGGCGTCGCAGGCGTCATCGTTCCTGATCTTCCTTACGAAGAGGCGAGGCCAGTCCACGACGTGTTAAGGGGTCACGGTATCGATCTCATACAACTGGTGACCCCTGCGACACCACCACAGCGACTCAAGATGATTTGCGATTTTAGTTGTGGGTTCGTCTACGCGGTAACCCTGACCGGAACCACGGGTCGTCAGGCCCCACAGCCCCAAGAAGTGCAAAATTATTTGGACCGTGTCCGTGATGCCTCCCGGCTTCCGGTCATGGCAGGCTTCGGTATCCGAACGCCCGAGCATGTTCGCGCGTTAGCGGGCCACGCACACGGAGTGATCGTGGGCAGCGCGGTTATCGACACACTTCGTGACGGTCAGGATCCCGGGCCATTCATTCAAACATTGTACAACGCCACATGCGTGGGCACTGAGGTTTCACGATGATAGCTGTTCTAAAGAAAACTTGCACACTAAAGCAGAAAGCCGGCGTCGTCCGATTCGTCGAGGGGGCGGGGTTTCGCGTCCAAGTAAGCGAGCAAGCTGACGTCAGCCTCGTGGGCGTTGTTGGCGAGGGCGCGCAGGCTCTGGAAGCCGAACTTGCTAAGCTGCCGGGCGTAAAGGAGATCAAGCCCGTTGCGCCACCCTATCCCCTTGTGTCGCGAGATCATCACCCCAACCGGACACGCGTAAAAATCGATGGGGTCACGATCGGTGGCACGCCACTGGTCGTGATAGCAGGCCCGTGCTCGGTGGAATCGGAAGAACAGATCCTCACAACCGCAAGAGCAGTTGTGTCAAACGGGGCCACTATGTTGCGGGGTGGTGCATTCAAACCACGCTCGTCCCCGTACAGTTTTCAGGGCATGGGTGAGGCCGGTCTGGAATTGCTCGCCAGCGCCCGCGAGGTCACGGGTCTGAAAATTGTCACGGAGGTAGTGGCACCAGAGGATGTGGAATTGGTTGCAACCTATGCCGACATGCTGCAGATCGGCACACGCAACATGCAAAACTTCAGACTCTTATCTGCCGTGGGCGAGCAGTCGACCGCTGTCTTACTCAAACGCGGTCTGATGGCAACGGTGGAGGAACTGCTTCTCGCCGCCGAGTACATCGTTGCAAACGGCAATCCTCGTGTTGTCCTGTGCGAACGCGGTATCCGAACCTTCGAGACCGCCACCCGTAACACGCTGGATCTCGGCGCCATCCCGGTCTTGAAAGAGAGAACACATTTACCCGTAATCGTCGATCCAAGTCATGCGGCCGGACGGCGAGAGATTGTACCACCGTTGGCACGAGCCGCAATCGCGGTTGGTGCTGACGGATTGATCGTCGAAGTGCACCCCGACCCAGACAACGCCGCTAGCGATGGCCGGCAATCCTTGACGTTCGACGCGTTTGCTGGATTGATGAACGAAGTAAAATCCATAGCGGGATCAGTGGACAGGACCGTTGCCGAACGCACCGAGAGGGCCATGTAATCCGGATGTCCAAGATGCCAAAAGGGGCCGCTACGGCGACCCCTTTCTTTGACTTAGCATCGGTTGCAGCGTCTTTACTTTGCGTCCGCCGCAACCTTTGGTGCGATGAACGGGCTCGGTACACCTATTTCTTCTTCCTCCGGGGGCGCCGGCGGCTCGAACCCTTCTGGCGGTTCGATGTCGATATCCGTGTACCGATAGATACCAGTCCCTGCTGGAATCAAATGCCCAATGATGATGTTTTCCTTCAAACCGAGCAAGTCGTCACGAGCACCACGAATGGCTGAATCTGTCAACACACGCGTTGTCTCTTGGAACGATGCTGCTGAAATAAACGACTGCGTTGTCAACGAGGCCTTCGTGATGCCGAGCAACAACGGTTCGCTCGTTGCTGGTCGACCACCGCCCTTGACCGCTTCCTCATTGTTATCGCGGAAGACCACCTTGTCTACGCTCTCGCCTTCAAGGGAGTCAGTGTCACCTGGGTCAACAACCTTGACCTTCTGAAGCATCTGTCGAACAATGACGCCAATGTGTTTGTCATTGATCTTCACACCCTGCAAGCGGTAGACCTCTTGCACTTCGTTCAACAAGTATTCTTGCACCGCGCGTGGGCCTTTGATCCGCAAGATATCGTGCGGATTCACAGGTCCTTCAGCAAGCCGGTCACCCGCGCGGACTTTATCGCCCTCGTGGACACGTAAGTGTTTGCCCGCCGGCACGTCGTACGTTTGCGGTTCGCCCAGGTCAGGTTGTACAAAGATCTCCCGCTTGCCACGTTTGATATCGCCAAACTTGACCGTGCCATCAATCTCTGAGATGGTCGCTGGGTCTTTGGGTCGACGCGCCTCGAACAACTCCGCAACACGTGGCAAACCACCGGTAATGTCCCGAGTTCGATATGCTTCCCGTGATATTTTCGCGAGCGTGATACCGGCTTCAACATCGATGTCATCCTCGACCGTGATTTGTGCGCCTTCCGGAATCACGTAGTCGCGAATGCGGCGCTCCTTGCCGCCTTTCATCGTTTGAATGATCTCGATGTGGGGGTGCAATTTCTTGTCACGATCTTCAATGATGACGCGTTGTCGAAGACCAGTAATCTCATCCAATTCCTCGCGAACCGTCTCGTCATCGACGATATCGACGAAACGCACACGACCCGCGGCGTCTGTAATAATTGGATTCGTGTACGGGTCCCATGCAAATAGCAGGTCGCCACGTTCGATAACCTGACCGTCGGTGACAGCAAGGTTTGCTCCCAGCGGTACGTGGAAACGCGAACGCAACTGGCCTTCTTCATCCAGCAACTCAAGTTCGCCTTCGTACCCAGTCACGATGACGCTGTCATCTTTTGCCTTGATAGACTGCAACCGATCTCCAAACCTGATCGTGCCGGCCAGCTTTGTCTTACGCATGGTCTGTTCGGCGATACGCGCCGCCGTCCCACCGATGTGGAAGGTCCGCAGTGTCAGCTGCGTACCGGGCTCCCCAATTGATTGGGCCGCGAGGATACCAACTGCTTCCCCTAAATCAACCATGTCCATGGTTGCGAGGTTTCGGCCATAACACGTGCGACACACACCCCGCCTGGATTCACACGTCAGCACCGACCGTATACGAACCATCTCGATACCGGCCTCCTCAATGGTGACCGCCGTGTCTTCGTCAATCAGTTCTCCAGCCGACGCCAAGAGTCGCGGGTTATCATGCTCGTCCATTTCGTGCGGATCTACTACGTCCTCCGCCGCCACATTGCCTGCGATGCGTTCTCCCAGCGGCTCGATGACGTCTTCGCCCTCCTTGAGGGCCGACGTATCCAAGCCAAGAATGGTAGTACAGTCTTCTTGGGTGATAGTCACGTCTTGTGCAACATCAACCAATCGACGTGTCAAGTACCCGGCATCTGCGGTCTTCAGCGCGGTATCGGCCAGTCCTTTGCGGGCACCATGTGTGGAAATGAAGTATTCCAACACCGTGAGACCTTCACGGAAGTTGGAACGAATTGGGCTTTCGATCACCTCGCCGATGCCACCCGTCAATTTCTTCTGTGGTTTGGCCATGAGACCGCGCATACCGGCTAATTGCCGAATCTGATCACGGCTGCCTCGACTGCCTGAATCGTACATCAACCAGACCGAATTGAGTCCACTCTGCGATCGGCTAAGGTTTGAGACCATTGCCTCGGCGATGTCATTGTTGGCATGTGTCCACGCGTCAATGACCTTGTTATAACGCTCGCCAAAGGTGATTTGACCGGTGGTATACGCCTTCTGGAATCGATCAACCCGTTGTCCGGCTTCTGCAAGTATCTCGTCCTTCTCGAAGGGTATGACGAGGTCCTCAACGCCGATCGACACACCAGCTTTGGTAGCTGCGTGGAACCCAAACTCCTTTAGTCGGTCCAGAAATTTTACTGTCTCCTTCAAACCAGCCAAACGATATGCTTCAAAGACCAACGAAGACAGCGTTCGCTTCCGCATGTTCATATTTTGGAAGCCCAACGCAGCGACAACGTCCGTTGGCAGAATGGCATTGAACAACACTCGACCGGTCGTCGTTTGAAGCCACTGCGGACTCATATCCGCCGATCCCTCCGGCGGTTGGAAGAGATACTGGATTACCGAGTGATGCGTGAAGCGGTCCGACGACAGCCCCATTTCGATCTCGTGCAACGAACCAACTGCGGGAGCTGTTTTTAACTGTGCCTCAAAGTCGCTGGGTTCTTTCGTGACGAAATAACAGCCCAGGACTATGTCTTGCGACGGCTCGGCAACCGGTCGGCCATCCGACGGCTTGAGCACATTGTTACTCGACAACATCAACACACGTGCTTCGAGCTGCGCCTCGAAAGACAATGGCACATGTACGGCCATCTGGTCACCGTCGAAGTCAGCGTTGAAGGCTGCACACACGAGCGGGTGGACTCTGATGGCCTTCCCCTCAACAAGCACAGGCTCGAACGCCTGAATGCCGAGACGGTGCAATGTGGGCGCTCGGTTGAGAAGCACGGGATGATCTTGAATGATCTCCTCGAGGATCTCGTACACTTCCGAACTCTCGCGTTCGACAATCTTCTTGGCCCGTTTGACCGTCTCTGCTATTCCCTTGTCTACGAGACGATGAATAATGAACGGTTTGAAAAGCTCGACCGCCATGGTCTTTGGCAAGCCGCACTGATGTAATTGCAACTCCGGGCCGACCACAATGACCGACCGTCCGGAATAGTCGACACGTTTGCCAAGAAGGTTTTGTCGGAATCGGCCCTGTTTACCCTTGAGCATGTCCGAGAGCGACTTAAGCGGTCTCTTGCCGCGCCCACGAATCGCCTTGGCACGACGCCCGTTGTCGAACAAGGCATCCACGGCTTCCTGCAGCATGCGCTTCTCGTTGCGAAGAATAACTTCCGGCGCACGATGTTGAATGAGCTTCTTGAGCCGATTGTTCCGGTTGATGACGCGACGATACAAATCGTTGAGATCGCTTGTGGCGAACCGGCCGCCGTCAAGTGGCACAAGCGGACGAAGATCCGGTGGGATAACCGGCACGACATCCAGAATCATCCACTCTGGGTTGTTACGATCAAGACCTTTTTCCCCTGAATGTCTGAACGCATCGACGATCTTGAGTCGCTTCAACATCTGCTTTTTACGATGTTGGCTCGTCTCGACGGCGACCCCTTTGCGCAACTCCTCTGACAGTTTATCGATGTCGATCAAACGCAAGAGCTTGCGAACGGCAGGGGCACCGATGTCGGCGTGGAACTCCTTGTCGTCCTCTTCCTTGGCTTTGTTACGCAGCTCGATGTACTTCTCCTCATCGAGTAGTTCGTTGCGCTGAGCCTCTTGCTGCCCCGGTTCGATCACGACGTAATTTGTGTAATAGATCACGCGCTCGAGATCGCGAAGCGTCAGGTCCAACAAATTGCCCATAGGGCTCGGTAACGTCTTGAACAGCCAGATGTGAGCCACCGGAACGGCCAGCTCAATGTGACCCATTCGTTCCCGACGAACTTTGGAAAGCGTAACTTCCACTCCACACCGATCGCAGATCACCCCGCGATAACGAATCCGCTTGTATTTGCCACAATGACATTCCCAGTCTTTTACCGGACCGAAAATGCGTTCACAGAAAAGACCGTCTTTTTCTGGTTTGAATGAACGGTAGTTGATGGTTTCGGGTTTGACGACTTCACCCCAAGACCACCATGAACGTTGGCCCTGTAGCTCCAAACGTTCGCGTTCCTTCGTATCCTTTGGGCCACGAATCTCTTCGGGGCTGGCAATACGTATCTGAATGTAGTCAAAGCTCGACGTGCGTTGTTCGCGAGCGCTACGAAAATCAATCATCGATCGTTCCTCCCTTGTTCCTCTGCGTTCTCGCTCGAGCCAAGGGTAACTTTCAGGCCCAAAGCCTGAAGCTCCTTCACGAGAACATTGAAGGACTCTGGCGTGCCGGGTTCGGGTAAGTTCTGACCCTTGACGATCGCCTCGTACACACGACTCCGCCCGTTGACGTCGTCGGACTTCACCGTGAGCATCTCTTGTAAGACATGTGCTGCCCCGTAAGCCTCGAGCGCCCACACCTCCATCTCACCGAAACGCTGGCCACCAAACTGCGCTTTACCGGCCAACGGTTGTTGTGTCACGAGGCTGTATGGTCCAATGGACCGCGCGTGAATTTTGTCGTCAACCAAGTGAGATAATTTCAACATGTACAGCGGACCAACCGTCACCTCCGACATGAACAACTCGCCGGTCCGACCGTCACGCAACCGTGCCTTCCCGGTAGGCGTGAGACCCGCGAGTCGCATCAACTCCTCGGTTGCAGCCTCGACATCGGCGTCGGATTTTGGTCCAAGCATCTTGGCCAAACCCGGCAGGCCGGCCTTCGTGAGTGCCTCTGCGGGTTTCATGTCACGTGCTTTTTGCGCGTGTTTCTGCCCTGCTTTGTACGCACCCACTTCGGTGGCCGTCAGCTCCACGTCTTCCGACTGCGCCGTGATCTCATAGAACTCGATCTGACGACTTGCCTCATCCTCCAACCGTTGCGCCCACTCTTTGGCAGACGCTTCTACGAAGTCACGGACGTCGCGAAACAGATCCCGTGTCGCTTGCGACATGGCGCGACTACCCAGGGAATCGAGCCTCGTTGTCTTCAGATCCCGCACGTGACCGTTCTCAGACGGTAAGTTCGTGAGATCATCCATCAAATCCCGGCAACGTTGGGCAGACAAATCTGTTTCGTCAGCAGAGAGATTCAACGTTGCCCGCGCCCATCTCAAACCCGCAAGACGCAGTAGGAATCCAATCTCCGCTTCGTTCGCGCCTTGAAAGACCGGTGTCTTGGCTTCGAACCCCAAAACCTTCGCCGCGACCCCGAGATGTGTCTCGAGGATCTGTCCCACGTTCATTCGACTTGGCACGCCAAGTGGGTTGAGCACGATGTCCACCGGTGTACCGTCGGGTAGGAATGGCATATCCTCTTCGGGTACGATCCGAGCCACGATGCCTTTATTGCCGTGGCGGCCGGCCATCTTGTCACCCACGGAGATTTTGCGCTTCTGAGCGAGGTACACCTTGACGAGCTGTATGACGCCAGGGGGCAGCTCATCGGGTTGCAAGATCTTGTCGATTTGGTCTTCGGCTTTTTCCTCGAGCTTTGCGCGTTCGATATTCGAAGCATCTATCGCCGCGCGAATGCGTTCGTTCACCGTACTGGATGCAACCCGTAGTGTCTTGAGGTCCAGATCGCCCAGGTCCAACTCGTTGAACGTCGCGGGCGTGAGCTTTGTGCCAGCAGGCAGGTACTCTTCGACCGTGCCATTCTTCAGCATCAACGCCACTTCTTGGTTCTTCAGCAGATCTCGTAGCTCTTCAAACAACGCGTTGCTTACACGCGCTTTTTCTTCATGTTCGAGTTGTCGGACCTCGCCAATTCGCTCGCCGCGATCGAGTTCGACCACGTGGTCTTCGACTCGTGAGAATATCTTGACGTCGATGACCACACCCTGCATGCCAGGTGACACCTTGAGGGATGAGTCCTTTACGTCCTTCGCTTTTTCGCCAAAAATGGCGGTCAGCAGTTTTTCTTCAGGGGAGAGTTCGGTTTCCCCCTTAGGCGTGATCTTACCGACCAGGATGTCACCCGGGCCCACATGCGCACCGATGCGAACGATGCCCCGCTCGTCGAGATGTACGAGCGATTCCTCCGACACATTGGGAATTTCGCGAGTGATCTCTTCTTGGCCTCGTTTGGTATCGCGAACGTGCAACTCCAGTTCTTGGATGTGTATTGAGCTGTATACATCATCCTTCACCACCCGTTCAGACAAAACGATGGCGTCCTCGAAATTGTACCCATACCACGGCATGAACGCGACCATCACGTTTTGACCAAGTGCTAGTTCCCCATGATCCGTTGCGGGGCCATCTGCAACGATCTCACCGGCCTTAACTTTTTGGCCAACGGTGACGAGCGGCCGTTGATTGATTGCCGTGTCTTGGTTGGTACGCCAGAATTTGCGGAGCCGGTAACGATCGTGTTGCATTAGCCGCGCAAGTGGCGCGCGACCCTTTGCATCACCCTCGAGACCAGTGTCGATAATGATCTCGTCTGCCGTCACCTTGCTAACCACGCCACCACGTTCGGCGATGACGACTGCCCGTGAGTCACGCGCGACTTTTTCTTCCAAACCCGTGCCGACAAGGGGCACCGTGGGAAACAGCAATGGCACCGCTTGCCGTTGCATGTTACTGCCCATCAACGCGCGGTTGGCGTCGTCGTGCTCCAAAAATGGAATCAACGCAGCCGCAATCGAGACGAGCTGTTCGGGCGAGACATCCATGAAATCGATGCGATCCGGCGCCAAAAGCGGATAGTCATCCCGTTTTCGACTGAGTGCCATGTCCCGTACAAACCGATGGTCTTCATCAAGCGGTGCATTGGCCTGCGCGACCGCGAACTCCTCCTCTTCAGACGCGGACAGCCACCGGACAGCATCTTTTACCTGCCCTTCCTTCACGTGCCGATAGGGAGTTTCGATGAACCCGAACTCGTTGACACGCGCATACGTGGACAGACTTGTGATAAGACCGATGTTCGGTCCTTCCGGTGTTTCGATGGGGCGTTCTCGTGTCAAACCACCGGGGCCAAGCGCAGACAGACGTCGCTTGTGTGTCAACTCTGCCAATGGATTCGTCTGATCCATGAACTGTGAAAGCTGAGAGCTGCCGAAGAACGCCTGAATGACCGCGCTCACGGTTCGCGCATTCACCAGATCATCGAGGGTAATCTTATCGGGATCGTTGTTGATACTCATACGCTCTTTGATGAGCCGCGCCATTCGCGATAGACCAACTGAGAACTGATTCGCGATCAGCTCGCCGACGGTACGCACCCGCCGATTCCCGAGGTGATCAATGTCATCCGTGAACCCTCGTCCCTCAGACAATTCGAGGAGATACCGAATGATTGCGATGAAATCGTCTTCGGTGAGCACGGTATGATCCGCCGGGACGTTCACCTTTAGCCGCTGATTGATTTTGTAGCGACCGACTCGTCCCAGGTCATAACGCTTGGGGTTGAAGAACAAGCGCTCCAACGCCGCGCGGGCGGTTTCCAGGTTGGGTGCATCGCCCGGACGCAGCAAGGCATAGATCTGCTGCAACGCCTCCGCTTCGGACTGGGTCGGGTCTTTTAACAACGTATTCTTTATGATATTGGACTCGCTGCGGGCGGAGGGGAGCAACACGTCCACTTTCGTCGCGCCGGCTTTGACGAGTCTTTTCTTCATTGCCTCCGTGATGTCTTTGCCAGCAGCGGCGAGCACTTCGCCGGTTTCGGGGTTGGCAACATCGAATGCAAGCACATATTTCTCGTTGCGATCGCGCATTGTCGTTGGACGCTCATCATCCCGCACGTCTACTTGCGTGTAACGCGCGAAGACGGTGAGTTTTTTGATCCCAGCCGTTCGCAACGCGGTGTACAGCTCTTGCGTTAGATCATCCCCCTCGACAGCAAGTGGGTCGCCCTCACCCTCCGGATTGGGCACCTGTTGCGCCACCAACGAACCGATGACGTCTCGGCGAAGCTCGCGTTCATCCAACGCCTTCGTGAGATCGATCACTCTGGTCGCGTAGAACAGCTGCAGAATCTCGAGATTCGTGCCGTGTCCAAAGGCGCGCAGCAAGGCCGACGCCGGAAATTTTTTCTTCTTGTCGATATGGACGTACACCACATCGTGAATATCGACGGTGAACTCGACCCACGAACCGCGGAACGGAATGATTCGCGCGCTATTCAGACGTTGTCCGTTGGGATGCGTCGACTCTTCAAACACCACACCGGGGGAACGATGTAGCTGCGACACCACCACTCGCTCCGCACCGTTGATGACGAATGTGCCGAGCGGCGTGAGGATAGGGAGTTCACCGAGATACACTTCTTTCTCGATAATATCCTTCGGTCGCTTCTCACCGGTATCCTCCAGCGTCTCATTGATAATGAGCCGAAGTGTCGCTTTGAGAGACGCCGAATAGGTCATGTCCCGCTCAATACACTCTTCAACCGTGTACTTAGGCTCACCGAGAGCGAACGCGACATACTCCAGCGAGTAATTCCCATTGACATCGCCAATGGGGAATACTTCACGGAACACCCGTTCTAAACCCAAATCAGCTCGTTCGCCCTCGGCGCCGGAATGCAAAAGCGCTTCAAACGAACGTATTTGAATATCGAGAAGGTGGGGCATAGTCATGCCCGACTCCAATTTCCCGAACGAAATAACGGGTAATGTTCTCTTCATTGGCTATCCTCGCGCAACACAAGGGGCCCCATCGTCCCAACGCGGAGAATGCGCATCGGAACCGACGTGGGGCTCGCCTTGCGAGCAATTTTTGGGCAAACTGCGTTCAATCATACCGTCTCGTTGAAGGAATCCGCTCGCACCTGACATGCTTCGCGTCGGGTTACGGGATCGGTGGACTACTTCAACTCGACGGTGGCCCCCTGCG
>JAZDDD010000448.1:0-2712 GCA_036679545.1 Gemmatimonadota bacterium
CAAGACTATGACGGCGAACGGAATGGCGATGATTGTCGTTGCGATCGGGATGAAATGTACGAAGCTGGGTCCGGTTTCCATGATCTAGAACACCACATCCCAGGTTAGCGTGAAACCGCGTCCCGGTTCGGGTCGAAAGAAGCTCACATTGGCAGATTCCGCGTACAATGCGTCTGTGAGATTGGTGATCTGTAACCCCAGATGATGTTCGTGGCCGCCACGACGGAACACGAGGACACTGACACGCGCATTGTGCACCGTGAAAGATGGTAGCACGTCGCCGACGGGGTTATTGGTCAATGCCACGTCCTTCTGCTCGCCGTTGTGGCGTATGCCGTATCGAAAGTGCACGCGGTCCTGCAAGCCGAGGTACTCCAGACCACCGGATACTTTGGTGGAAAACGACTCACCCACGGGATTTAACGGCTCCAATACGTCACGGGAGTTCAGCTTCGTGAATCCACTGTGTAACATGAATCCCTTAGGAAGCCACACGGTGCCATTCAATTCGAGCCCAGTGTAACGCAATTTATCCACGTTTACGTTCTGGAAAGTCTGCAGTCCGTTGAGCGTGTCGCCCGTCGGAGCGATACGAATTCCATTGCGCACCTCATTGCGGAACACGAATCCTTCTGCGGACACGGTACCGCTATTATACCGTACACCTATGTCGAGGTTGATCGATGTCTCGGGTTCCAGGTCCGGGCTGCTCACTTGGAAGGCGCTCCCCTCGGGTGTGGGGCCATTGAAAAAGCGCTCAACGAGGTTCGGCGAGCGGAACCCTCTACCCAAAGATCCGATGAGGCTGAGACCGTTGATCACTTCCACGATCCCATTGAGTGACCCGACGACGGTACGGTCCTGCGCGGCGATGTTGTCTGCGTTGAGGCCGGGCGTATCGATCGTGGATGCGTTGACGTCTTGGTATCGCAGGCCCAATACGACGCTTGCGCGGTCTGCGATCTGGATCTGGTCCTGTGCGAACACACCGACGCTTCGGAAGTTCGCATTCGGAATGAGTGGCAACGTGCTTGTCTCGATCATCGGCGGACCAAAACCAACGACCGTGGTCACGTTTGAGTTGGTATTGCGGGAACGGTCTCGGAAGAAATCAATACCGTACGTGAAGGTGTGTGAACCGATGAACTTCTGGCTCTCAACGCGAAAACCAAAGGTCTCGACATCGGTGAAGTTAGAAGTGTTGGATTCGACGCCAGCGCCGGGTGGGGCATTGGGACCGAACCCAGCAAATACGTTTATGTCGAGAAAGCGTTCGTTGTCCGAAAAGTATGCGGTTACTGATAAATCGTCTGCGATTAGCGTGCCCAACCCATTGGCTTCGTGACCTACGGTAACCTTGTTGAATTGCTGGTCGGGATAAAGGATCTGGATGAAGGGGAGGGACGACCCAAACGCATCATTGTCCACGCGTCCGAACCCTGCTGAGTCAGCGCTGTAGTGCTCCACACGTATATACGTTTGATTTTGCGGACTGAAGTCGTAGCGGAGATATCCTTGCAGACTCCTGTCGTCGACACCGGTTTCAAATACCGTGGTATCGGCAGTGAGTGCAATACCGCCGAACTGCCCCGCGGGCGCGCGATAGGGATTTGCCTGGCGGACCGTGCCGCTAGCCTGAAATGCAAACCGGCCGAAACGTCCGTTGAGGTTTGCCGTCCCCTTTGACTGATCGTCCTGCGAACTGAAGCGATATCCTGCGGTTCCGTGTATCCCTTCGCGACGCGGACTTTTTGTGATGAGATTGATCACGCCGCCGATGGCATCGCTCCCGTATAGAACGGAAGAGGGGCCTCTTACAACTTCTACGCGATCCACGTGGGCTACATCGACAAGCGCTGGTACCTCCCCGAAGTCCTGCTGACGGCGTGAGTTGTTCAAGCGAATACCGTCCTGCAATAGGAGGATGCGTTGGCCTCGAAGACCCCGTATCGATGGCCGAACTTGATTGACACCCACTCCGGTGACGTCAACGCCCGGAAGATCTCGGAAGAGGTCGCTCACAGTATTTGGCGCTTGTCGTCTTATTGTCCGCCAGTCGAGCACGGTTACGGGTTGGGGAACCAAGGAGACATCGGTCTCGGATCTGGTCGCCGTAATCGTGATGGTCGGCAACCGAACG
The DNA here is from genome assembly GCA_036679545.1 of Gemmatimonadota bacterium. Lineage (GTDB taxonomy): Bacteria > Gemmatimonadota > Gemmatimonadetes > Gemmatimonadales > GWC2-71-9 > JAZDDC01. The sequence goes on from JAZDDD010000448.1 coordinate 2,141, forward strand.
ATCGAATCCTGTCTGGTCGAATCAGCCTGGAAGAACGTTGCTCCCGAGAGGTCGGTGGAGGTTGACAGGATGACGAACAACGCGAGGGCCGCCGCGCCGTACGTGCGGCTGGGCGTTCTCGAACGCGAGCCGTGGTTCAAGGCGTTCATAGGATACCGGATACTTTGAGTTTTAGGGTGGAGAGCGCTGTCGGCGCTCGAAAATCGGTAGGACTATACGGAAAGACGTCGCCTCAGCGCATCGCGTGCATTACGGAAATGCTCTCCGTATTAATACGGAGTCTTGGATGCTCTCCGTATTAATACGGAGTCTTGGACGGGTGACTTAATCCACCAACAACCCGGCTTCCAGGGCAAACCGCGTGAGGCCTGCAACGGTTTTGATATCGGTTTTCCGCATGATGCTCTCCCGGTGGGTCTCCACAGTTCGGGGGCTGATGCCAAGCGTGCCTGCGGTTTCCTTGTTGGTTCGCCCGCTTGCAATGCTGATCAAAACCTGTTGCTCCCTGGGAGTCAGACGGTCAACGGGGGAAGGTTCATCAGCGGGATGCTGACGGACGGCGGCTCCGAGGT
>JAZDDD010000449.1:0-4333 GCA_036679545.1 Gemmatimonadota bacterium
AGAACACACACGAGACGTGCGTCTTGTGGAAGAATTAAAATGCCGGAAACGGATCCAGTGCGATCACCGACATGAATGTTTAGGTCTTTGATCAGATCATTGGCCATCTTATCGTTTCGTTATCTTCCTTGCTTTACCACATAGCTGCGAATGGCGAAAACATTTGACCTCGTGGTCGTTTACCATTCCGGCGGCTTGCATGTACGCATAACAGATTGTGGAACCCACAAATTTGAATCCACGATCTTTGAGTGCCTTGCTCATAGCATCTGATTCTTTCGTCTTTGCCGGCACCGACTTCATGGTACGCCAAGCGTTTTGCTTTGGTGTACCGCCTACGAATTGCCATATGAAGTCGTCAAAGGACCCGTATTCTTTCTGAATGGCGAGAAAACTTTTCGCGTTGGAGATACACGCCTCGATTTTCAATCGGTTTCTGACAATACCCGCATCCTTTACCAGTCGTTCTACACTGCGTTTTGTATAGCGGGAGATTCGCTCCGGATCAAAGTTATCCAGGGCTTTCCGAAAGTTTTCGCGCTTACGCAGAATAATGGCCCAACTCAGGCCAGCTTGAAACGCATCCAGCACAAGAAATTCAAAGTGTTTGCGTTCGTCGTGAAGCGGCACGCCCCACTCGTCGTCGTGGTATGACATCTCCAGATCGCTCTTCACACACCACTTGCAACGGTAAACGTCGGACATTGGCATTGACCCTGTGCGAACAGGTTGGCGGTTTCTTACCGCGTGTGGATGGCTTCCAGGTTCCGGTCCAACTCTTTTACCGCGTCCAGCATTGTCTCGACTGCAGCCAGAAAGAAATCGGGATTTATCGTTTCGAAGTCGTCGGACGGTTGATGGTAGTCCGGATGATCTTCCACACCAAAGTAAACGAACGGGATGCCCGCTGCATGAAACGGTGCGTGGTCTGACGAATTGGTCCAATCGTCTCCGGCCGGAAGGTTGGGTTGATCGTGACCGAAGCGCAAAGTCATGGACGATCGGTTTGCTACCGTGTTTAAATAGGGGAGCAGAACCGGATAGTGATGTGTACCGGCAACGAACAAGATCTCGTCACTGTGACTCACCATATCCATATTCACATTCACCACGATGGTTTCGAGCGGTACCGGCGGATCCCGGACAAACACGTTGGCCCCGCGCAAACCTGCCTCTTCGGCGTCCACCGCGAGGAAAATTACATCATGCAGTGGCGTGTTTCTGCCGAAATGCCTCGCGAATGCCAACAGCGCGGATGTGCCGGACCCGTTGTCATCCGCTCCGTTATAAATTACTCCGTCGCGAACGCCTAGATGATCGTAATGAGCGGAAATAACGATAGCCAGGTCAGATTCACTGGTGCCCGGAACAAAGCCGGTCACATTGACACCGGTGACAGCAACACTGTCGGAGGAAAAGCTGAATGGTTGTTCAAAGGATGCACCGAACGCCGTCAAACCGGCATCCGCGAACTGACTGGCTATGTATTGTCTGGCCTTCTCACCACCCGGGGTGGCGGTTTGGCGGCCTGCCATGGAGTCGTGAGACAACCTAACAAGATCTTGAAGGATCCGGTCGTGATCCAAAACGTTCGCGGCATCATCTGCGGTTTGACCGGTTGCACAACCAAACGACAGTGCGAGCGCAATGACGACGCCGACCGAGGTGTTACGAGTCTGCAACGACAACGGGTTTCTGGTCTTTACCTTTGAAGAGTTCGAGCCCCAGGAACAAAAATGCGCCGGTCGTAATGGACACGTCCGCAACGTTGAAGATACCGGTCCTCAAGGGTCCCAATCCCATATTCATGAAGTCAATAACGACACCGTTGTTGATAACCCGGTCGATGAGATTCCCAAATCCACCGGCGAGAATCATGGTGATGGCCGCCAAGCGCCATTTGTCGAGACTATCACGACGCAGCGTGTCGAATAAGATGAAAAACAAAACCGCACCCACTGCCACCGTAAACAGTCCAAAACGCACACTCTCTGGTAACGCTTTGCCCATACCGAGGAAAACGCCGGTGTTCTCCGCATAGGTGAAACGGAAAGTGTCATTTACGAATGAGATCGGCGCGCTCAGCGCGAGCGCGTCTTTGGCAATCACCTTCGTGACTTGGTCACATCCTACAAAAAAGAGGATGCCAAGCAAGACCATCAAATTCTTAGAATTGAAAAACCGCACCGCCCGCGACCTCCTATGTATTTCAAACTTCGATGGAATGCCCAGCTTGTTTCCAAACCCGGATGCCCCCATCCATTGAGCTGACGTTGGTATACCCCATTCGTTGCAAGTTGTCCGCGGCCAACGCCGATCGAAACCCACCTCCACAATACAACACGATGTGCGCATCGTTTCGCGGCATCCGCGCCGCTGCGTCGCGTTCGATGATCCCCTTGCCTACATGAATGGCTCCGGGGAGCCGACCGGCGTTCCACTCGCTCTCCTCCCGAACATCCACCAATAAGAATTCCTCACCGGCGTCCATCATCGCCTTTACACCGGGGACGTCCGTTTCTTCGATTCGAGATTTGGCCTCGTTCACGATTCGAAGAAACTCGGGATTGTGTGACATGGAGCGCCTCGAGTAAGGGGTTATCAACCTACAAGAGCCGCCGGTTGGGTTCCAGGTCTCAACCGATTGGGTCCGGCCTACCTGGGTCTTGGCTTCCAATACCGTTCCCCATTGGGCCCGGTCGGGCCGATGGCCCCCTTCGCCGACTGCAATAGTTCTTCGGCGTCGTAAACGACCCCATTCTTCACCACCCAAACCACCCGCCTGGTGTTGCGAATGTCCTCGATAGGATTGCCTTGCACCACGAAAAAATCGGCAAGTTTGCCCGGTTCGATGGACCCGAGTGTGGAACTAACATTCATCGCCCGAGCCCCATTGATCGTGGCGATTTTCAACGCCGCGGCCGGCGGGATCCCGGCCAGGACAAGGGCATGTAGCTCGCGATGTGCTGAAAACCCTGAGAAAAACTCACCCCAAGACGGATGGTCGGTCCCAAGTGTGATCCAATCAGCGCCGCCAGCATCGTAAAACGCCTTGATGGTCCGGCGCTTCACCCAATAAATCCGTTCGAACTGCTCATTAGCCAGTCGGGCCGGACGGCCTTCGACTAATGTCCGCATGTAGGGCGTGAGGAACCCCAACTCATCCGTATAATAAGAAAAGACTTCCGGGTCGCGATTGCCGTAGTAGCCATACGCCGTCAAAGTCGCATCGAAGAAGACTCCGTGACGGATGTACATAGCCGCAATTGAATCGAACTCGGCCGTTCTGGGGTCAAACTCCACCAAGGACGAGTAGGCTGGGCGGTCACCCGAGATAGCATCACCGCCGAGGAAGTGCTCGACACGATCAATCCCCATGCGAATAGCGTCACGCGGATTCACGGTTCCGCGAAACCCTGAACCCAAATGCCCCGTCACCGACGCGCCGTGCGCGTGCGCGCGATTGATGAGCACGGATAGATGGTGTTCGGTGATTCCTTTCGCCTTGAAGGCACGCACACCTAGACCCGCCCAATAATCTACCTCCGCGTCGAGGCTGTCGTCGGTAATGTCGGGGTCCCAACCGCGCCGCCACGAACCAAAATACGGACCCGAGTTATACATCCGCGGTCCGACTTGTTCGCCCCGTTCGATCCGGAGACGCAACTTGCGCATCTCGTGCGGATTCATTTCTCCGCCAGGAAAAACGGACGTCACGCCGTTGGCGAGAAACAAAGTTGGGTAGGCCGTGCGTTCGTCCACCCGGCCTTGACCAAAGAGGTCTACGGCGTGGTGTGCGTGCAGGTCAAAGATGCCCGGCAGGATGTAGTGCTCGTCTGAAAGTTCCAGCACACGTGAACCGTTTGCCAGCCGTGCGTTGGGCGCGGCATCGACGCTGAAGATCTTTCCAGCGCGCACCAAAAGCACCGTGTTTGGGCGAGCATCATCTGCTACGGCGTCGAAGAGGAAACCTCCGCGCACGACGAGATCCTGGCCGGTTGCGGATGTGGCCAAGATGCTGAACATCAGCGATGCGGCAAATAGTAGTCGGAGATTGCTTCGAATCATGGGTCGCGTCCGCGTAGCATTATGATGAATACCTGAATATCTTGCGGACCGCATCGGAATCGCCAGGGCGGTTCCGGTCCGCGCCCTTAGCTCAACTGGATAGAGTACCTGACTTCGGATCAGGGGGTTGGGGGTTCGAGTCCCTCAGGGCGCATGATGGAGGAAACTGAACACTCAACGCTCAGCATTCTACACTCAACTCTCAGCATCAACACTCAACGCTCAGCGTCAACGCTCAGCGTCAACACTCAACTCTCAAGGATTT
>JAZDDD010000045.1:0-2947 GCA_036679545.1 Gemmatimonadota bacterium
TGAGGGGCTGACGCTTTCGCGCGTCACATGTCCCATTGGACTCGTTGGTGTCATCTTCGAATCGCGGCCAGATGCGTTGCCTCAAATCGTCTCGCTTTGCGTAAAGAGTGGCAACGCCATCATACTCAAAGGAGGTCGAGAAGCAGAGCATTCCAATCGTGTTCTGGCGGATGTAATCCGTGACGCGGTTGCTGAAGAAGGGATCGGTCGGGACACCATAGCGTTGTTGGAGAGTCGCGAAGAGGTAGCAGCGTTACTCGACGCCGATGCGCATGTGGATCTCATCATACCACGCGGGTCCAACGCGTTGGTACGACACATTCAGGACAACACGCGTATTCCCGTGTTAGGTCACGCTGACGGCGTCTGTCATGTCTATGTTGACACCGCCGGTGATCTTGACAAAGCGGTTCCGATTGTCATCGATTCAAAGGTGCAATACCCTGCGGCGTGCAATGCGGTTGAAACACTCTTAATTCATATCGACGTGGCACCCGTGTTGTTACCTCGGCTCGAAGAAGAACTCGTCCGCCTGCACGTTGACATCATTGCAGACGCGCGATCGATGGAGTACCTGTCATCCGCAAACGTGGGCGCTGCCAAGCCCGACGACTGGGGCCGCGAGTTTGGGGATCTCACCCTCGCTATCAAGATTGTCAGCACAATCGATGAAGCGATTCTGCATATCAATCGGTACGGCTCACGACACACCGATAGCATTGTGACAGACGATGACGACGCGTTCCAACGTTTTTTTTCGGAAGTGGACTCCGCGGGTGTGTTCCGGAATGTCTCAACGCGATTCTCGGATGGATTTCGCTACGGATTCGGCGCGGAGGTCGGGATCAGTACCGGCAAGCTTCATCCCCGTGGTCCCGTCGGGCTGGATGGCCTTGTGACGTATAAGTACAAAATGGAAGGCAACGGACACATAGCGGCGTCGCACCTGCCGTTGGCCGCGTGAACCAGTCGAAGACCGAGTTGAGGGTAGGAGACGAGGGGAGAAGAGGAGGTTGTTCTCAAGACGGCCGGCGGGTTAAACTCTCAACTTTCACATCAGGTGCCCTTCATGCCATCACAGCGACTGCGGATCTCTCTTGCCGCCGCCGGCCTTACCTTCGCGACCCTTTCCGCGCACGCACAGGAAGAAACTTGGAACGTTGAGGTGTCGAGGGCGCCGTCCACGCGCACCTTGCAGTTCACAGCCACCGAAGGCACGTGGATGAGTGTGGACGTGTCGCCGGACGGGAGGATGCTGGCATTCGATCTCCTGGGACACATCTATCAAATGCCCATAGCGGGCGGCGAAGCGCGTGCGCTCACGGAGGGTCGCTCGTGGAACCTGTTCCCGCGGTACAGTCCCGACGGCACCAAGATCGCCTTCACGTCCGACCGTAGTGGGAGCGAGGACGTGTGGGTGCTCCACCTCGACACTGACTCACTAGAGAACGTCTCGAAGATGGAAAACCCGGTGATCCAACCCACCTGGGCCGGGTCGGGAAAGGCAATCTACGCATCCGAGCTGGACGACGGCGCGAAGATGAAAGCACACCGGTTCAACCTCTTCGGCAAGTCCCAGGAAGTAACGTCGGCCGAAACGTTTCAGCCCATCACCCATTTCGAAGAACATCCGACTCGCCGAGTGATCTTTTTCGAACACCTCGACCAACAGTTGTACTCGAGCGGCGCCCGCATCAAGACGTACGACATGGACACGGGAGACGTATCGGTGTATCGCCAGCGCGCCGGTGGTGCATTCAATCCTGCTCTGTCTCCTGACGGACGCCACATGGTCTATGGACACCGCGACGACCAGCAAACGATCCTGGTCCTGCACGATCTGGACACACGTGAAGAACGAGTATTGGTACGCGGCCTTGATCGGGATCACCAAGAGTACGGACCCTACTACTACGGCGTTTCTCCCAACGTCTCGTGGCACCCAAACGGTGAGGAGTTGTTCGTGGCCTTCGGTGGCGCCATTCGCGCGGTGAACGTGGCAACCGGCGCGACACGAGAGATTCCGTTCGAGGCGCCCGTACACCGTGAGTTGGATGAGACAATCAGGTTTCCAATCGAACTCCCTCAGGAGACGGCTCGTACCTACGCCAACCGTTGGGCGCACCGCACGGGGGCGGGAATCGTGTTCGAGGCGTTGGGTGACATCTACCTGAAACTCGACGACGAGGTGGTGAATCTTACCAACTCGCCCGAACACGAGACGAGTCCGGTGGTGGATGAGGCGTCGGGCAATCTGTACTACGCGAGTTGGTCCGACGAGGATCTCGGTGGCGTGTACCGGCGCCCGCTCGCGGGTGGCGCGCCCACCCGGGTATCGACCCGACCGTCTCAGTACGGGTCGCTTGCGCTCTCCCCCGACGACGGCACACTCGCGTACATCAGAGGGCGCGGGTTGTTGCAGAATGGCATTCGGTTGGAAAGCCAAACGCAGTTCGAGTTGGTTCTGGTGGGATCGGACGGCGCCGAGCGAAAGGTGACGAACGTGTCTGGCACCCCGAACACACAGTCACGACTTCCGTTCGACGTACGATTCGACCCCGATGGCGATTGGATTTACTACACCGAGTTTCTGTCCGACACGCTGACCCTGCGGCGCATCCTTTGGGACGGCACAGAGAAAACGACCGTGTATCGGTTCCCCCACGGCGAGAGTGCGGCGCTCTCCCCCGATCTATTGTGGATCGCGTTCCGCGAGTACCACCGGAGCTACGTGACACCGTTTGAGTGGATCGGCAAGACGCTTACCGTAGCCGCGTACGACAACAGTGGTTTTGCCAAACGCGTAGACGACGCGGACGGCGTGTACATGGCATGGTCTGACGACCACACGTTGTCCTGGTCCCGCGGAGGGCAGCTCCACGAGAAGACGGTAGAAGCTATCCTTGCAGATCACGACGAAAAAAGTCAGACCGACATTGCCGTCACG
>JAZDDD010000450.1:0-9893 GCA_036679545.1 Gemmatimonadota bacterium
AACGGCATTGATTCCTGCATGTTTTTCGAGCCGTTTCGCGTTTTCTCGATCAAGTCACGTGCGCGACGGCGGGTAGTGCTATCGGTGTGTGCAGCCTACCTGTCGCCGATCACCCGCGCGTTGGCGGTTGTGTGCGCGGTCACCGATTGAGGTGGTCATTCCAGTCGGAAACTATTGATGAGAATCGCAGGCACACGCTCCGCTTTGTACCAAGGGATTAGTTTACGAGCGCACAACGGTTGCGCGTGTTGCAGGGGCTGAGTAACATCAAAAAATCCTAACGGTTATAAAGTCTGGACTTGCTTACCTTTGCAGCGGTACCGGTTGGACTCGAAACAAAATTCGAGTCAAACGTGGATGGCTTCGTGAACTCAAGCGACCATCGGGTGCTGGTGCTTTCCCCGCATCACGGATGTCGAGTAACCCAACGTTTTCAAGCCGAGCTTGTGGTGTATGATCGATAGCGTGGATCGTCTTTTGCTCTGGTTTGTGGAACGTGGTGGAATTAACGGCCAAATCTCCCCTGGCCGGCAGGGGCACGTGAATTTTCGGTTACTAACAACGAAGTGCGGCGCGAGGCCGATACGTTATGCAACCTGAACCGTCGAAGAGTCAGGAACGCGTTCGAGCGGGTGGGACCGGAACAGCGCGGAAAAGGAAAGCCGAAGACGGCTCGCTGGACCAATACCTCCGTGAGATCAGTAAATACCCGCTTTTGAAGCGCGAGGATGAAGTCCGTTTGGCCGTGCAGATCAAGGCCAGCGATAGTGAGGCACTGGATACGCTGGTCCGCTCCAACCTCAGGTTCGTTGTATCGGTTGCAAAGAAATACCAAAACCAGGGAGTGAGCTTAGCCGACCTGATCAACGAAGGGAATTTGGGCCTCATCCGCGCCGCCCACAAATTCGACGAAACCAAAGGCATCAAATTCATCTCATACGCGGTCTGGTGGATTCGGCAAGCCATCTTACAAGCTCTGGCCGAACAGAGCCGAATCGTACGAGTCCCGTTAAATCGCGCCGGGACATTGCATCGAATCGGAAAACGGTCGTCCGCGCTCCAACAGGAATTGGGTCGCGAACCCACGGTGGAAGAAATTGCCGATGGGATGGATATTACGAAAGACGAAGTGGCAAAGACGCTTTCCATTTCGCAGAGTCATCTGTCGCTCGATGCGCCGCTCACTCCCGGCGAGGACAATAAACTCCTCGACTACATCCCCGACACTCAAAATGCTGGTCCAGACGACAAAACATTCGAAAGAGCCCTCACCGAATCGATCGAAACGGTGCTCGGTTCCCTCAAAGAGCGCGAGGCCAAGATTCTGCGGCTCTATTTTGGACTCGACAATCAGGAAGCGATGACACTGGAGGAGATCGGTGGACTTCTCGGTATCACACGTGAGCGAGTACGCCAGATCAAGGAAAAAGCACTCGCTCGGCTACGGCACGTAAGTCGGGCACGCTCCTTGGAGAGCTACCTCTCATAACCTCATGTGCTTTGCGTCCGGCCGTTGGCCGGGCCATCCACTTATGAAACTCGGTGTTGTCTCACTCGGATGCGATAAAGCCACCGTGGATTCCGAACGGATCGTCGGCGAGCTTGTTGGCCATGGCGCGAAAGTCGTCTCGGAATTGGAGACAGCTGACGTAGTCCTCATCAACACATGCGGTTTCATCGATGCCGCCAAGCGCGAGTCCATCGAGGCGCTGGTCCAGGCGGGAGCGTTAAAACAGGCGGGTTCGGTCAAAGCGGTCGTAGCGGTTGGTTGTTTGGTCCAGCGATATCAGCAAGAGCTGGCCAAGGAAATACCGGAGATCGATCTCTTCCTCAATTTTGGCGAGCTACACAAGTTAGCGCCTGAGTTGGCAGCACGAGGGCTCATCGCTGACCCGATTGGCAATCACCCAGGCGTCCGGCAACATTTGGGTGACGCGGCTTTTGTCCGGTATCTGAAGATTTCGGAAGGTTGCGACCACACCTGCGCTTTCTGTGCCATCCCGCTTATGCGTGGGCGCCATCGCTCGGAGCCCTTGGATCGCATCATTCGTGAAGCCCAACAACTCGAAGCCCAGGGTGCCAAAGAAATCAATTTGGTGGCGCAGGATCTTGGCCACTACGGGCGAGACCTTGGAAAGGATGGGCCGAAGCTCCCCGATCTACTGGAAAGATTGCTAGGTGAGACCACCATCCCGTGGTTCCGTCTACTGTATGTCTACTCGTTTGGGTTGACGGAACGGTTGGTGGAACTGATCAGCACTGAATCTCGCATCGTGCCGTACATCGACATACCCATACAACATGCATCAGACGAAATGCTCACGCGGATGCGGCGTCCCGAGCGACGGAAGACAATTCGGCAAAAGGTGCAGTGGCTGCGTAGTGCGCAGCCAGATGTGGCCATTAGGACCACAGCCATCGTAGGATTCCCCGGCGAATCGGATGAGGACTTCCGCATACTCTGTGACTTTGCCGAGGAGATGACGTTCGAACGACTCGGTGTTTTCACGTATTCCGAGCAGGAGGGCACTCGTGGCGCGGCATATGATGACGATGTCCCGGATGTCCTCAAACGCGAGCGACAACATGAGTTGATGGAGTTGCAGAGGAGCATTTCGGAGCAAAGGCTTGGGCGTTTCGTTGGGAGGACCGCGGACGTTTTGATCGAGTCCGTTGCGGACCCGGATGACGGAGGTGCCACGCATATTGGCCGTGTCCCGTGGCAAGCAGATGACGTAGATGGTATTACGCGTCTGCAAGAGGGTGGTTGGGCCCTGCCCGGGCAAATCATTCCAGCCCGGATCGTGCTCAACGAAGACTACGACTTTACGGCAGTTGCGCAGTCACAGTCATGAAACGACCGTTTCTCCGTACCAGCCCCTCCTGTTCACGGATCGGATTGTTGGCAAGTTGGCTATCACTGAGCGTGTATACCAACGCCTGCCTCAGTGCCGCCGTGCCGCCGGTACCGATGACAAATCGCCTAGGCGGCGAGCCATCGATCCGGGTGGGTGTCCTTGTTAACGTTGCCCGTGTCAGCATCGGCGCAAATCGCGGCATGACGATGGTCGTCGATGGCGGCGCCGGCGCCGAGATGTCTCGTCCCGTGGTTCTGCGGTTTACGGGTGGTGCGGTTGCGATCGATGGTGAGATCGTGAATATCCGCGACCGAGTTCGTTTCTCGGCCGCACGGCGCGGTGAGTATATCACTGTTGATGGAATAGCCTATCGCGGGACGGTTGAGGTCTTGGCATCAGAGGCAGGCCTCAACGTTATCAACGTTACGGATATCGAGGAATATTTGGTGAGTGTCGTTGGCTCGGAATTGTGGAGTCGGCGCGAATCAGACTTTGCGGCGTTGCAGGCGCAGGCAGTGGCGGCCCGCACCTACGCCCTCCGTAACGCAGGGCGCTATCGCGCATCGGGATATGATGTCCGCGCCGATGTGTCGGACCAGGCGTATGCGGGAGTTCGGGCTGAAAACAGTGCCGCGGCGCGTGCAGTTCGCAGCACCCGTGGCGAAGTGATTGTGTTTGATCGCGAGTTAATCACGGCGTTTTATCATTCCACCTGCGGACGGCGCACGGCGTCTCCCGAGGAAGCGTTTCGGACCGTCAGACCCCGACCATACTTGCAACCGGTCTCCGACGAGAGGCCAGGTCAAGGGTACTACAATGATCTCTCACCGCACTTCCGTTGGACTGTCACGTGGCGCGGTGACGAGCTGCGTCGAATGCTCTCGGAGACCCTTCCGTCTGTTCTGGGGATCGACCGCGCATCCGTCACCGAGATACAAGATGTTGCTGTTCATCGCACGGGCCCGTCCGGACGGGTGACGGAGCTGCGTGTCACGACTGCAACCGGTGTGGTCCCAGTATTCGGTCCGGACATCCGCGCGGTGCTCCGTACACCTGCCAGGGGCCCGCTTGGCAGTACAGCCTTTACGTTGAGCGTCGAATACCAAAATGGTACCGTGTCGCAACTGGTAGCGATCGGTTCCGGGCTCGGACACGGAGTGGGTCTTTGCCAGTGGGGTGCGGTTGGTCGTGCCCGTTCAGGCCAGGATTATCGCACAATCGTCATGACGTACTACCAGGGAGCCTCTATTGAGCGTTGGTATTGATGAAGTGACGGTGCGGAAGGGCGTGTCATGGGCCTTCGTGGCTATGGTAGTCATCTTCGCCCGTGCTCCACGAGAGGTGGAAGCACAGGGGTTTTTGGAATCGTTTAGTTATGACGGTTTGGGTCTGTCCGGCATAGGTGTCGAAGCAGGCCCCGTGTGGTCTGATCGATTGACAAGAGAATTCTCCGGTGGTTTTCGTATCGATTATGGGCTCATTGCACCAAAGATCCGGTTGCTCTTTGGTGCAAGTTATTTCCGGGGTGATCTGAACGCTTCAGAATCGGTGAAATTTGAAGAGGGCATCCGGCGTGCCATCTCCGATCCAACCGGGGATGCGGTTGTCGACGTCGGAGACATCAGATGGTCCAATCTCGAAACCAACGTCGACCTTCAGTACCTGATCGCGGTGGCATCTAGGAGCATATTGTACACCGGGTTGGGGTTGGGTGTGCATGTTCGCAACGGATCAGGTGCGGTGATCGAGGGTTCGTTTGTGGAGGACGCACTGGACACGATCGTGGCAGGTTTGACCGCATCCCTTGGAGTGGAGTGGGCTGCCTTCCCCCAGGTATCGGTGGTTTTTGATTTCAGGGGTGGTCTTACGAGTGAGCTTCGTTTGTTTTCGTTCCGATCGGGGTTCATGTATCGTTTCTCGGGGATCGGCTCGTGAGTGATGGTCTCACCGTTGGAGTCGTAGGCGCAGGTGCCATTGCACAGGTTGCGCATTTGCCCGTGCTCTCGCGAATGGATGACGTGACGGTTATCGCGATGTGCGATAATGACCGAGCAAAAGCGCAGGCTTTGGCATCGCGATTCGATGTACCGAACGTGTACGACGACATTCAGGACTTGCTCAAGTATGCCACACCGGACGTCGTCGCGATTTGCACACCAAATCATCTCCACGAAATACATGTAAAGACCGCATTGTCTGAAGGCGTACACGTTTTTTGTGAACGGCCGTTGGCTTTGGGAGTCGAAGGTGTGCGTGCCGTCCTCGATGCCGCCAACGGCTCTCCGGCAGATGTGATGGTTGGAATGAATCATCGTTACCGTACGGACGTGCAAGCCGTGCTGGGTTTCTTGCGGAGAGGCGAACTCGGTGGCCTACTGGCTGTTAGGAGCGGGTGGTATGCGTTCCGACCCGCCCGTCAGGCGCTGGGTTGGCGCCGCCGCCCGCAGCAATCTGGTGGCGGTGTGCTTTTCGATCTTGGTCTCCCGTTGATAGATCTTGCCGTATGGTTGTCCAACCCGGGTGGCCCCTTCCACGTAACCGCATCAATGGCGGGTGCTGAGGATGGAGGTGTAGAGGACGTAGGCTGCGCGATGATCACATGTGGCAGAGGTTTGTCCCTATTGATCGACGTGACGTGGTCCTATGTGGGCGAAAAGGAACAGTGGTGGTGTGAAGTGTTGGGTACTGAGGGTTCAGCAATGGTCGCGCCGCTCGGCGTTTACAAGGAGATGCATGGGTCGTCGGTGAACGTGACTCCGCGTGGTATCCAAGGTCGCGAAAGCGTTTTCACTGCCTCGTATCATTCCCAATGGGCGAGCTTTGCGGCCGCTATTCGTGGGGTTGTGGAGTTCCCGGACCTCGCGGACCAGTTGTTGACGCATCGTATCATGGAGGCCGTTTATACCTCGGCCAAGGCGGGCGCCACGATTAAAGTGGAGACATAATTTCGTCGTATATCTTTGCATCAGTAAACAACTGAAAAAGTTCCTGGTCCAGCATTCCGCCTTCGACTTCGTGTTTGATTATATCGAGCGCCCTGGTGGCGGGCAGCGCACGTTTGTACGGCCGGTCTGATGCCGTCAACGCGTCGAAGATATCGGAAATCGTCATCATGCGTGTCTGGGGAGGGATGTCCCGGGCGCCCACACGTCTCGGGTAGCCCGAGCCATTGAGTTTTTCGTGGTGACCTAAAGCAATATTCGGGATGTCACGAAGTTCGTCCGTCCATGGGATGCGGAGGAGGAATTTGTAGGTATGGTCCACGTGATCCTCGATTTCCCGGCGTTCAAACTCGTCAAGGCTTCCTTTGCGAATCGAGAGGTACCGTACTTCATCGTGGGATAAATACGGTTGATCGAGTTCCTCCAGGTCTTTGTAGTGGATCTCAGCGAAGTTTAGGAGTTCTTCGAAATTGCCTTCAGGTAACACGGACGGTTCGTTTGACTGTAAGACGAGTTGCAGGAAACGATCCAGTTGTGCAAGATGCTCGTCGCGTTCGCGACCTAGTTGTTCGAGAAAAACGTTGTATCCGTCGGAACCTTGGTGCTCCAGATATTCAGCTCGCTTGCGTTCAAAGTCGCGTTCGGTAGACCGATGGATAAAGGCGTAACGCTGTTTGATCAACGCGAGACCGGGTGGATACAGTTTCTTTTCTTTGACCAGCACATGCTCGCGCACACCCACCTTTCCAAAATCGTGAAGCAGACCGGCGTAACGAAGTTCCCTCAGTTGTTCACGGGTGAACGAGAGATGACGATACGCGCCTTTGGTGACACGGTCCGCCGCTATGGCCAACGCCACGGTCATGGTAGCGACTCGTTCCGAATGGCCGGATGTTGTTGGATCGCGCTGTTCGATGGCCGTGACGGCGGCTTTGACGAATCCTTCGAATAACTTTTCGATGTCTTCGTACAATTTGCTATTTTCGATGGAAACCGCTGCTTGGCCGGCCAACGCTGAAACGAGTTTGACGATGCGTGGGCTGTACGGGATCACCTGCGCGTCAAAGTCTTCTGGTTCTTCAAGCTTGACGTCGTAGTCACGTTTTCGATTGATGAGTTGCAAGACGCCGATCACTTCTCCATTGTGATCCGACATGGGAATGGTCAGCACGGATTTTGTGCGATAACCGTACGTTTCGTCGATTCCCCGATGAAAAGAGTATTCCACGTCTGGTGGCAAGAAGTACGCGTCGTCGATGACCAGGGGTGCACCCGTACTTGCCACGTAACCGGCAATGCTTCGATGATCGATTGGAATGGTGAATTCTTTGAATGGTATTTCGGGTCTTGAGTGATTCTGTGCCAGCTTGAATCGCAGCGAGGTCTTGGCATCGGCGAGGTACAGGCTTCCGGCATCGGCACCGGTGATCTGACGTGCTTGGGAGAGGATGAGTTCTTGCAGGGAGTTGTAATCCCGCTGTGTTGAAAGTGCTATGCCGATGCGGGTCAGTTCATCGAGTTCACGTGTACGAGCATCGGTCTCGCTGCTCAGGCGGCGATGTTCGGACCGTGCCGCCGCATCACGAAACGCCGCTCGTAACGCAACCAAAAAACTCCGCCGTTCGACGTCTGGAGTAAGGATCGCAATCAGCTGCTCATCCGGGATGTCGCTTGAGGCGTCGGCGCTCAATCCGATGACCGAGCCGCCATCTTGGACAAACGCTTTGAGGTGGTGCTGCGCGACGAGTTGTCCCGCAGCGGCGTCGAGCAGGAAAACGGTTGGGTCTCTGTCGACAATTAGGTCGCCCGCCGAACGCAACGGGTGACGCTCGATGCCTTCGGTGCGTAGCGCTTCGTCCACGTCTGGGCGCTCGAACGTTGACGAGTGGATCAGGACGTATTTCATGAGGTCCCCCGTGCGGCAGGCTCTTCAATCATCGGCCCGCGTGTATTTCTTTGTACGAGAGTTTTGTCGCACTCGACGGTCAAGGTAGCGTGGCCTTGATCTCGTCGTGAGACCACAGGCACAAATTCAAAGCACAACTCAAACAGAAAACGCGCCGACTCGTCTGGAGCCGACGCGCTCATAGTTTTGCGCCGGAACGACTTGCGAACTTAAGTCTGTCCCAACTGCACTAATGCGTCGGAAGCTTCGGTCATTTGTGGAAACTCCGTTTGCACACGTCGGAACAACTCAATCGCCCGTTCGTCCTGGCCTCGGTCCTGAAAGAAGAGGGCGCGTGAATATAGGGTCAGGGCTTCGGCCGGTAGTTCGCGCGCTTCGCGAGCCTCGCGAACGGCGTCAGGCAAGGCCGGCAAGCTGACATCGTTCATGATGGTGCCGCCGAGATCGACGATCATCTGATAAAGATCCTCGGCGCTGTCCCGTACACGTGTGGTTTTGACGATTTCCGACGTTTCCGTATTCACGATGCGTGCATCGATGCGCATGTCACCGTAGAAGTTGTTGAAGCTTCCGAAAATCATATACTTGGCGCCGACCAACTTGCCCAGTTGCGCCGCGGTGTTTGCATCGACCCGACCGTCAGCTGCCAGATCCTGTTCAGCGATCAGTGCGTTGATTTGGGATCGCTCAACCACACGGGCCGCGTTGTTCATAGCGATTTCGGTCATTAACATCTGTTGAATGCCAACCCGAAGCGCTTCGAAGTCTTCCGCGTCCTGCCCGTACGATCCGCCGTTTTCAAATGCCATAACGGCAATACCGGGTCGGTTTTCTTGCGCCGATGTGGCACCGTTCGAAAGCGTTGCCAATCCGATGGCTATCGTTGCAGCCACGTATAATTGCCGTTGCATATCACGACTCCTTCTTATCTCTTGTTGCCCATCCCACGATCCACCCAAACTCGCTCGAAAAGCACCCGGTCCACCGAGCGCCTTACAACTTCGAGGCGAGAAAAGGGCTCGGGTCCTACCCCCTATTTGAGGAGTAGATCCATCCCCTCTTGTGCGGCGATGATCTCGACTCTACTGCCAAGACGGCGCGCCGTGTCCCGAGCCTCACCCAACATTGCATCTATCATGCCGTCGTCATGTTCCGGACGGTGGTGGAACAGAACTAGTTGATCTACTTGGGCTTCCACCGCTAACTCGGTGGCCTCGATGTTCGACGAGTGCCCCCAGCCCGCGTACTTCTCTAGTTCCTTGGTGGTGTACATGGCATCATGCACGAGGACGTTCACCCCGCGCAGGAACTGAACGAAATCCTCCCGCCACCCCGTTCCAACCTCGTATGCACCCCCGGACAGTTCATTGTCAGTTACGTAACCAAGAGTTGCGCCGCCGCCCTTTGGCCGAAGCGTGTACCCCAACGTCGTGCCTGGGTGCCGAACGGTCATCGCGCTGACATCGAAATGGTCAATGCTAAACCGACCCGGATGGATATTCCGCACCTCCACCTCAGCTGCCACTTCGTCGAGAGGAACCGGAAAAACGACCGGACTCATCTGATCCCTCAAGATCTTCTCAACGGCTACCCCGGCTTGTTCGGCGCCCCAAATCCGGACCTTCATGCCGCCCGGGAGTATCGGGGCGAAAAACGGCAGCCCCTGGATGTGATCCCAATGGGTATGGCTGACCAACAGGTCCAGCGTGCCACCGTTGCGATTTTGCGCGATCAGCTCCTGGCCGAGGGCACGAATGCCTGTGCCGGCATCGAGGATCGCGAGCACGGCCTCACCCTTTTCGTCATGGAGCGATACGCAGGGCGTGTTGCCACCGTATCGGATAGTGGATGGTCCCGGTGTCGGAATCGACCCTCTTGTCCCCCAAAACCTGACGAGATAGGCCATACTTACCGTGGATCCCCGTGCCGAATGAATGTGATCATAGAGGTTAGTAGAAGCAGCGCCCCGAGTCACGCAGCCAAGGTGAGGCCGCTCACGGACGGCCAGCGGCCTTCCCCAGCGCGCCGCGATCCTGTACGATGATCGCCTTGCGTGTGACCTGGATGAGCCCCCGGTCGGACAACGATCGCATTGTCCTGGACACGGTCTCTCGGCTGGAACCAATCATTTGGGCGATCATATGGTGTGTGATCTTTCGAGTGATGTGTTGGCCGTCGTTCTCATCA
>JAZDDD010000451.1:0-6755 GCA_036679545.1 Gemmatimonadota bacterium
CGGCACCGCAGGAAAGTGGTTGAATGTGCTGCCCGTCGTGGCATTGGCCCAAGTGGGTCTGGGCATCGCGACGCTAGTTTTGGCAGTCCCCATCATCGCAGCGCTACACCAGGCTGGCGGAGTCATTTTGTTAACGGTATCCCTGCTTTTACATCATGGGTTAACCCGCATCGAGCATGAGTCCAATCAGACATCGGCAAATCTATCGGTGTTAGCGTCATGATGAGGGAGGCTGGATGACGGCGGGTGACGACGTTTTCGCGGTTGTTAGGCTAACTCGAGACCGAACGGCAGAAGTCATCGACGTGTTGTCGGACGCATTTCATGACTACCCTGTGATGACGTATACTGCGAATACAACGGGTTCAGAATATGATCGGTTGTTGCGCCTCATGGTTGAGGTTTTTACTGCGTCGCGGTTTCTTCGCGACTATCCCGTGCTGGCCGCGACGAATCAACGTGACGAGATTCTGGCGGTCGCCCACATCAATCCTCCGCGTGGCATTCCATTCCCTCCCGAACTGGAACGACTTTACGCAGAACTCGGCACGGCCCTCGGCCCGGAAGGAAACGCACGACTCGCACGATTGAGTGAAACGTGGAATGGCTTTGAGGGCGATGACCCGCACTACCACTTGGGAATGATTGGGACACAACACGCCCACCAAGGGAACGGGCACGGGGGCCGACTCATAAAGACGTTGCACAAAATGTCGCGGGACGACCCAGGGTCTTCCGGTGTGAGCCTCACCACCGAAGACCCCAAAAACGTGGCGCTCTACCAACACCTTGGTTACGAAATCGTGGGGCATGAACGTTTCGATGGGATCGAGACGTGGGGATTTTTCCGAAAAGACGATGAGTAAGACACCGTGAAAAGGTTCTCACGACGTGAATGGTATTACATCCGCAAAGAACTGGACAAAGAACCGCTTCGGTACGGGCTCCCCGCTCGTCGCTATGGTACGGTCGTCATCGGTTCGTTCAACATCCGCAAGCTAGGCTCCCTCGCAGACTCGTCCTCAGACAGCGGACGTGACGAGCCGACGATGCAGTTCTTAGCTGATGTATGTAGAAACTTCGATCTGTTGGCGGTCCAAGAGGTCATGCCGGACCTCACAGCGGTGCGGCGGTTGCGCGAATTGATGGGCGAAGACTACGGGTTAATAGTTTCCGATATCGTCGGCACGTTTCCCGGCGAACGCGGGAACGAAGAGCGGCTTGCGTTCATCTACAATCGCTCACTCGTCCGTCGCGGAGACTTGGTCACCGAGGTGACGACCAGTCGCAGGCGAGTTCTGCAGACGATTGCACTCAAGCACAACGAGATTCGTGAGGAAATGGAGTCCAACGCATCGGCAAAGAAACTCCGGACCTACTTTCACAAGACCCTACCGAAGTACCTCGCTGACTTAAGAAAAGGGAAAAAACCCAAGCGGCCGAGGGTACCCAGCTTTCAACCCAATATCGATTCGTTCCTGCAATTCATTCGGACGCCCTTTGCGGTTGAGTTCGAGGTTGTCGGTCACCCTGGCATCGAACGGTATCGTTTTTTGGCGGTAAACGCACACCTACACTTCGGTCGCCCGGTCGAACGAAGGAATGAGGCCGAGGCACTTGCCGAGTGGATCATTGAAAAGGTGGCATCCAAGACCGCACCGAACGTCTTACTGCTCGGCGATCTGAACTTCGATTTCGACAACCCGGAAATAGATTTGGAGCGAATTCGTTCGAAATTCGAGCGATATCGCGATTTATGGGGGAAGAAAGCGAAGGTACACGTCAGCTTCCCATTCATCTTTCCTCACCCACGGCCTGCCCAGGACCAACCGGTGGGAACGGTTTTCCGTTCCAACGTCCGTCTTTCGCAAACCTATGACCAGATCGGAGTTTTTTCGCAAGACAAGCGGTTGGGGAACCGGATCGAAACAACTTTTGAGGGCCATTCGCGAAAAGAACAGTGGGGCAAGAAGAACGGACCCGATTACGGAGTCTTCAATTTTGCCGATCTGTTCAGCCGTGCGCTAAACAGAGACAAGCGCATCGGCGATCTGCCTAAGACGGAACGTCGCGATTTCCTCGCGCGGTTCGAACACGATGTCAGCGATCACATGCCAATATGGATTCGCATGCCGTTGCCTGCCACCGAATCAGGATTCCCTATCAAAACGTAGGAATCAACCTTGGTGTGGCACGAAGCCTGCAAACGTGTTCTCGGTTCCACAAGTTCGCCAGTCTTGACGGATCGTCGAATCCCGTTATTACTGTGCGCGAGGTTTCTGGTTCGTTGGGGACCATTCCACTGGGCGCGGCCCATATTCATCACTTAGCACGGGAGCTTGACAGGTGTTAAAAACCCGATTGTCCACGATCGCGATGAGTACTCTCTTCGTGACAGTCCTCGCAGTCACACCAATGGCCGCGCAAAACGGGGATGATGCGCGTCCCATTGGCTTCGGCCCTCTGGTCGGTTTTAACTTCGATGGATCCAACCCCTTCATCGGCGGGGCCTTCAGGATGGGGACACCCTGGATGCTTGGGGAAAACCCGCTCATGTTCGACGCGGATTTCGAGTACCTTCTCGACACGGGTCCCGTAACGATTTTCAGCGTGCAGGCCGCCCTGCTCATGCCGTTTGTCCTGGAGAACAGCCCAGTAAAACCGGTGGTCGGGGCCGGCCTCAACATCCAGAGGGCGTCTGTCGATACGGGAATCTCAAATTTTTCCGCATCTAGTACAAACATCCATCTCGCCCTGATCGGTGGCATAATGGTCCGCGCGTTTTTTGCCGATCTCATGTTGAGAGTCGGTAGTGGATCCGGGCTGGGTGCTCGGGCAGGTTTCCTTCTGCTTGGAAACATCCTCTGACGCATTGATCGCACGGAACGAAAGAAAGGCCGGGCTGCGCAGTCCGGCCTTTTTTGTGGCAATCAGCACCCCAGCTGTACCTTCATTCCGCGACACCCTTTGCATTATCTTGTCTGCTTGATCGAAGGATTACCGAGTTGGAGGGGTGGCCGAGAGGCTTAAGGCACCGGTTTGCTAAACCGGCATAGGGTTAACACTCTATCGAGGGTTCGAATCCCTCCCTCTCCGTGGTTTTTGGCAGTAGGACCGTAGGGCGGTCGTGCCAGAGCAACGCATTCGTTTCCAAACACATTCGCGAGACCAGGACCATGGCGAACGGAATTCGGGTCCGGTTCGCGCCGTCTCCCACTGGGTATCTCCACGTGGGTGGGGCGCGCACCGCACTTTTTAATTGGCTGTACGCGAGGAAAAACGGCGGCACGTTTCTCCTCCGTGTCGAGGATACCGACCGACAACGTTCCTCGGACGAACATACCCAAGTAATCATCGACGGACTTACATGGCTCGGTCTGGACTGGGACGAAGAGATCGTGTTCCAGGGTGCGCGATTGGCGCAACACGTCGAGTGGGCGGAAAGACTAAAAGCCACGGGTCAGACATACGAAGACGAGGGCGCACTCAGATTTCGTATGCCCGCCGGCACCATCGCTTGGGAAGACCTCGTCCACGGCACGAAGTCGTTCGAAGGGGAGAACATTCCAGACTGGGTCGTGTTACGATCCGATGGCACCCCGACGTACAATTTTTCGGTGGTCGCAGACGACATCGACATGGAACTCACGCATGTGATCCGCGGAGACGACCATGTTTCGAATACACCGAAACAGCTGGCCGTGTACCGCGCGCTGGGAATCGAACCGCCCCTGTTTGGCCACGTTCCGATGATCCACGGTCCAGATGGCAAGAAACTATCCAAACGTCACGGCGCAACCGCAATCGGCGACTATCGACACGCGGGGATCTTGCCACCGGCGTTACGCAATTTCCTTGTGCTGTTGGGATGGAATCCGGGAGATGACCGCGAACTTTTTTTCGAAATTGACGAGCTGCTAGAAGCGTACTCGATCGATGGAATACAAAAGAAGGCCGCGGTGTTCGATCCACAAAAACTCGAGTGGATGAACGGGCAATACATCAGTCAGACGTCACCGGACGTGCTCTACGACCTGGTGGACCCGATCCTGACCCAAGATTATTCCTTTTCAACGCCTCCAGACCCGGCGTCGGTGAAAAGAATCCTGAATGTCGTACGTCAACGGGCCCGTACCACAACCAATCTCGCAAAACAAACCGCCGTCCGCGTGGACGCCAGCTACGTCGAACGCGACGAAAAAGGCGACAAGTTACTTCGAAAAGACGTGGATGGTTTTCGCCAATCACTGGCGGCGGCGGCACCCGCGCTGGAAGCACTCGACGATGCATCCTGGGTACCCGAACAACTCGAGGGCACATTGCGAACTCTGGCCGAGACCGCCGGTTTGGGACTTGGAAAAATCATGCAACCGATTCGGATTGCTCTGACCGGTGGGACGGTGTCTGAACCCGTCAACGATCTTTTGTTTGTCGTGGGGAAGACTGAGTCGATACGTCGCATGGCTGCGGCGCAATCGTGGGAACCTACTACGGAATAATTGTGTCCCGCGCGGTTGTGATTGTATCGGGTTTTGCGAGGAGCGCCTCCCTCTGACGGCGCTTTTCATCCTCCCGTTCCCGTAGTTCCTTTATATAGTCGTTGATCTGCTCGCGATCCGCTTGTCGACGTGCATGGAAAATTATTTCCTGCCGTATTCTTTCGTAGTCAGCTGCCTCGACAGCTTGATCGAAGTTGCCGGTGGCCGGAATTGGCAGCAACGCAAGAAGAATCGTAGGAATCTTGATGCCGCCAATGTGAATGAACTTTTCATCTATGCCCCACGTGCGTCCACCAACCTGAGTAGTCCACGGTCGTGGGGTTCCTCGGGCAAATGAATCCGGCGGAATCTCCAGGAGGGCGGCTATCAGCTGTTTTCGGTACAGGCTGTCAATTTCCGCGATTGCCAACCCGATGAGCGCGTGATCGCGTGCGGTCAACTCTGCCGGAACCCACAACTCACCGGTCCCGTACTCGGGGCCCAAACGGCGCCGGTTACCGACGACGGCCGCCACAAATGACGAATCGAGCAGCGGCAAAATCTCGGTGGGGACTTCGGTGGGCGGCGATACAATATTCTCCTCTAGCTCCGGTTGGATGGGAAGAACCGCCATCAAGTCGGGACTGTCCTCCTCTTCCTCGGGAACCCCACCCGCAATCGTCTCCCCAACACCCGCAGCTGGTACCTCTGCTTCCGGAGCTTCAACGAGATAAATCATGTACTCGATGGGACGTTCCGGTTCCCGGTTCACGACGATGAACGGTTCCGCCTCACTCCGCTGGCCGGCAAGCCAAACAAGCCCCGCCAGGAGCAACCCGTTCACCACCAAACTCCCGACGTACCACCCACCCCCGACAGGAGGTGGCATCGGCGTCACAAAGCTACGCATTCAGCACCCTTCCGAACCGCACAGCCGCCTCACGCAATCGGGCCGGCCCAACGATAAACGACAATCTCACAAAACCTTCTCCCGCAGCTCCAAAAGCAGATCCTGGCAAAACAGCCAGGCCTTCGGCCTCAAGCAACTCACTCGCAAAACGACTTGATTCAACACCGTGTGGTAACGACAGCCAGAGGTACATGCCCGCTTTTGGTGTGTCAGACGCCTGACCAACAGATAGCAGGGCCCCGACCAAGGCGTCTCGGCGTTCCAGCATGGCAGCACGGTTGGGTTCAGCCAATTCTTCCACCCGATCAAGCACCGAAGCACCGGCTTCCTGAATAGCCAAGAACGCGCCTGTATCAACGTAGCTCTTCACTTTGGATAGTGCTTTTAGCGCCATGGAGTTCCCGACAGCCCAACCCAGACGCCACCCCGTCATACAAAACGTCTTGGAGAAAGAATGGAACTCGACGGCAACGTCGCGGGCGCCGTCAATCTCGAGGATAGACGGGGCCCGATAGCCATCAAAGGTCATTTCTACATAAGGATTATCGTACGCCAGGACGATGCCATGACGATGGCAAATCTCAATCGTACGTTGCAGGTAATCGATGGATGCTACCGCACCGGTGGGGTTGTTGGGATAATTGAGGAACGCCAACCGGGTCCGTTCCAACCGTGTTTGGGGGAGTTTTTCCAGTTCCACAAGGAAACCGTCCTCGGCACGTAGTGGAACAACTTCGATATCCGCCCCGGCCATGGTGGCGCCGCCGAGATACGCTGGATATCCCGGTTCGGGGACCACACAAACATCACCGCGGTTCAACAACGCAATGGCAATGTGTGCGAGACCCTCCTTCGAGCCAATCAAGGGAAGTACCTCTTGGGTAGGATCGACGGTTACATCAAACCGACGGGTCATGTAGTTGGCAATAGATTCCCGGAGACGTCGGGAACCAGTTTGAAATGCGTAGCGACTATTTGCCGGGTTCCGCAGTGCTTTGGTCACAGCCTCCACTGCAACGTCCGGAGGAGGGAGGTCAGGGTCGCCGGCACCGAGATCGATCACGTCGACACCCGCGCGAATCAACTCTTGTTTTCGCCGTGCAATTTCCGCGACGGCATATGCGGGCAGGCGGTTTACACAGTCACTGGGTTTGATTGGCGTCATCGGTCAATTGGGATGTTGAACAATTGAACGTCGAACGTCGAACGTCGAACAATTGAACGTCGAACTTCGAACGTCGAACAATCGAACGTCGAACGTCGAACAATTGAAGGTTGAGCATTCAGTTTCCAAGACAGCTCTTGTGGCCAACCGTTAGGCGGGTGCGCCAACGCCATGGCGGGCGAAAAATTCTTCGCAGGCGGCG
>JAZDDD010000452.1:0-7109 GCA_036679545.1 Gemmatimonadota bacterium
CGAGTGCGTCATCGCGGGCTAACACAAGCAGTTGTGGCCACACCTCGCTACTATCAGCGAGCGTCGCAGGGTATATCGCGCGATGAGCAACAGGATCGCTACGGACCAAGCCTATCAAGTAACCGGCCGCGTCCGGAGCTGACACAACCCCGAGATCGGTCACGTTACGACCGGCAGTCCGCCAGCGGCCACCCACAAATGTTCGCAATCGAACGACGGACCCGTCTTCTTTCTGAAGCTGGACAAGTACCGGACCATCCGCACATGTGTCAATTGACGTCCAATGATCGTCCGATTGCCGACCGGAGCGACGATCACCAGTTTCACAGACATCCAAACGAGCCGCGAACGACAATCGTACATATCCGTCCGGTGAATTCTCTACCGAACGGCGAACCTGTTGGGCCTGACCACCGGAGTGCACACCGACTAGGCCAACAAAGATAGCGAGGACGGCATACCGTCTCATCCAATCAACTCCGAGAGAAACGCCACCGCGCGTGGGTGTTTCGTTTGACCCAACCAAAAAACCGCTTTGCGCTGCAGGTATCGATTATCATCCTCCTGCACAATTTGTATCAGTTTATCCACAGCCTGTCGATCGCTGCGACGTTGTGAATAGACGAAAATGAGTTGTTCCTTCAATTCCCGAGACGCGAGTTGATCGTACAAGTCGATCAAGTTCGCAATATCATGCCGACGCTGCCCTGCCCAAAACACTGCTTTTTTTCGAACAGAAATATTTTCGGTCCGGTCTCCAATCATGTCCCATAACGCGGTGCCGGACCGATCGCTGTCATGTTGCGACAACGCAAACACGGCGTGTTCTCTTAAATCATTGTTGAAATCCGAATGAATAAAATCGACCAACATGTCTAACGCGCTCTCGTCGCCCAGCTGGCCTACCCAAAAAAGTGCTTTCTTTCGCACGTCAACCGAGCCCGACTGGTTCCTGGCAATCCGCCCCAGCTCGGGCCAGACCGTAATGCTGTCCGCGAGCGCGATCGGCAAGATGGCATCTTCCGCCGCACGTGTTCCTGTTCGTGCAAGGGTAAGCAGGAAACGAACAGCATCGGCGGCACTCACCACACCAAGATCCGTTGCGTTGGTCCGGTGCCGCCACTGCCCACCGACGTGGGTATCGACGTCAATCGTTTCACCATTGCGACGCTCCAAGGAAACGAAGATTGGTCCGGCCTCGCAGTCTGATTCCCAATTTGCGTTGTCATGTCCTGTCGTGAATAAGCTCTGGCCGTCACCACAGACCCCCTCCCGTGCGGCAAACGTCATGCGAACAAAACCGTCGTGCACCTCGCGTACGCGATCTTCAATCGTCTGGCTCGCAACCGGCATCACTCCCACGGTGAGCAGCGAAACGATACTCACGAGCGTCGCGCGTTTCATCGGTTGATGATCTCCTCGAGCAGGGCAATGGCACGCGGGTCTCGTGTCTGTCCCAACCAGAAAATGGCGCGACTCTGAAGACGTGCATCCGATTCGGTTCGTACGATTTCTATCAGCTTTTCGATTGCGGCATCTTCATTGCGCCGTTGTGAATACACAAAGATCAACTGCTCCTTCATTTCCATGTCGGTCATGCGTGCGTACAACGCATATAGCTCCACGGATTCGACTCGCATCTGTCCGAGCCAGAAAAGCGCACGCTTTCTCACTTCGATTGACTCCGATTCATCCGTGGCAATCGAGAGCAAGAATCCTGCGTTTTCCTCTGCTCGTGTCTGTGATAGAGCAAAAAGGACTTTTTCTTTCAGATCCGGTTCAGACAACTGTTGATAGAGATCACGGAGGAAGGATGCATTGTCGCGACGTTGCCCCAACCATTGGATAGCCACCGCCCGCAATCCGATCGAAGCGTCGCGGCGTTGCGCATAATTTCGGAGGATCTCTCCCGCACGTTCACTGCGGTGTTGTGACAACGCGAAGAGTGCACGCTCCTGAAGTTCACGGTCATTGGATGACTGAAGGATCGAGTCCAGCGCGGCTACTGCCTCCGGTGTCCTGACTTGGGAGAGATGAAATACGGCACTCGACCTGACTTCGGAATCCGGATCGTTTCGCACAACATCAATCAGAATGTTTTCGCGATCAACGCCTCGCTTTTGTGCAACGAGGAAAATCGCGCGCCGCCGCATCCCCGTGTTTTCCTCGCTACGATTCTCGAGCACGCGGCGCAAAATCGGCATGGCCACTTCCGCATCCATTTGCATCAGAGCACTCAACGCCTGCAATTTGAGATCGTCATCGTCTCCTTGGCTTTGTCGACGCTGACGCGCGACCTGCGCTTGTCCCGCCCCCGCTAACGCCGCAACCCGGTCAGCATTGACAGCCACCTGCGCGGCTTCGGCCTGTATGGCCAATGCCTGTACGGCCGCGAGGTCCCCCTGCCGCGCAAGACTCCCCCGAATCCGGACTGACAAGTATTTTGCATCAGACGAAATTTGGTCGGGGAAACGCTCTTTCTGTTCTTGTAAGACCTGGAGTCCACGACGGAGCGAATCCTCATCGCCAATCCGGTTGAGTGCAAACGCCTCCCAATACATCGACTGCGAAACGTATGAGGAGTTAGCGTAACGCGACCGCAGCGAACGGAACAGTCTCACCGCACGCGCATAGTTTCGCGCTCTGAGTTCGCCACGTCCGGCTCGGTATAGAGAATCTGCGTCATCCTGCGGGAACCATTGAGATTCGGCGGAGGCCGCATTTGGCGCCAATGCACGTTTTTGCACCAGCGCCCCTTGCACCACCGCCCGATACGCCGCCGAGGCGGCGGAACTTTCCTGCACACGCTGCGCTTCGCCCGGCGTTGCGGGCATCATCACCGCCACGGCAAACGCGGCTAGAGCATAACCTTTCCTCAACATCATATCTCTCCTTGTACCGGCTGGACTGGATCGCTCACGGTCAATTCTGTTTGCAACCGTAGCAGCAGATCCTGTTCTTTTAGGTCTTGTTGAATCAGCTCAAGTTCGGTGCGATCCTGTCGCCCGACATATTCCGTTATTTGTGCAAGCACAAATTCGAGATCCTCCAATAGCTGACGCATTCTCACGTCGTCACCAGCCGGGGAATCCAACATTAGGCGGGTCGTGACCAGAAGCTCACTTGCCCATTGTCCTGTCTCGGGATCCGATCGACCTGACACGGCGTCTGCTCGGAACAGCGAAATAAATGTGTCCAACTGCCCGAGATGTTCCACGGCTGCGACACGAAAAACCCGTGCGTCAGTTTCCGCGTCCTCGTCGCTCGCCACATCTGTTCCCGCTTCCATCACGGATTCCGGAGCAGTCCACCGTCCAATCCCGATACCAAGTACAAGAAGCGCCGCCACTGCCGTTACAGCTTGTAACCACGGGCGGCGAGATACCGCGGCGGTTCTCTGAACACCTGTGTCACTGCGGGCCGCTTCGATACGCGCCCACAACTCGTCACGCGGAGTCGGCGGAGGCGGGTTATATGTCGCCGCCTCGCGCTTCAGGAATTGATCGAATCGATCGTCGCTCATGAAACCCACTCATGTGCAAACGCGCCCAGCGCGTCACGCAACTGCGCGCGGGCTCGAGCGAGATGAGATTTGGATGTGCCCACACGAGTTCCCATTGCCTGCGCGATTTCATGATGTTTGTAACCTTCTACGTCGTGCATTAAAAACACCGTCCTATGTTTCTCCGACAGTTCGCTGATCGCCTGGCGTAACCGCTGGGCCAGGTCGGGTTCGACTGCAAACGACGTTGCCGCAGTGTTGCGAGTCTCTTCTAAATCGGTTTCCCTGTTCCGCAAACGCCGTACTTTGCGCAACGTGTTGAGCGCAACTGAATGCGCAATCGCATACAGCCATGTCGCGAACGCAGCATCCCCCCTAAACCCGTCCAGCCGCGAAAACGCGCGGACAAACGTGTCCTGTGTAATATCCTGGGCGATTGTTTCATCACCCGACATCCTGTAGGCGAGCCGGAAGACTCGGTCTACGTGCGTGTCGTACAACTCACGCTCGGCGACGGCGTCCCCGGCCCGGACCTTCTTCAGAAGTGACTGTTCGTCCACTAACGCTGCTAGGTTCGGGGCGGGTATTTGAACTTGAGACACAACGGGAAGGGAAAGGGTTGCGGGGGGGAATGGCTGATTGCCGACTACAGATTGGGGTTCGACGCTTTTTGATCTAATGCACGACCTACTCGGAATCTCGATCATAGTTCACGATGTTCTCCCACTCACTCGCATCCGACCTCGCCACCACCGCAACGACCGGATCGGTGTCGCTCATGTTGAACACTTCGTGCGGGAGACCTGGCTCAATGAAAATGAAGTCGCCAGCCTCATTTTCCACGGTCTTCCGAAGACCGGCGCCATATTCGTGACGGACACGGCCCTGGAGGATGTAAAGCATCACCTCGAAATCGACGTGGATGTGCGCGGCGGCCACTCCACCGGGGGGAATCGTGGCAACGTTCATAGACAACTGGCGAGACCCCACATTCTTGGCAGACAGTCCCGTCCGATACTTTATGCCGTTCCATCCACGCCAGTTCTCGCCGCCACGAATGACAAGAATACCGTTGTCACCTTCCACAACGCTTTTGAGATCTTCTGTACCACTCATGATTGGCCCAATTCGCTTATAGATTGAGAGAGGAGCTAACATTTTCGCACCTTCTACGATAAATCGGTAGACACCGTCGCAGGTTGAAAAACCGACTGGGAAACCGCTTTTGTGAAAACCGATGCCAACCGTTTCTGGCTTTCCATAAGACGGTCGGGTACCGTGAGTACAGCCTTGCTCACGCTTGGCGGAGCCCCATCACTTTCTGCGCGACAGATTCCAACCGACGGCGGGGGCCTTTATGACTTGGCGTGTGCCAACTGCCACGGTACAAATGGCGCCGGCGTAGATCCGGGCGACGTTGCATTCACCGTGCCTACACCAGATTTCACCGACTGTAGTTTTTCGTCACGTGAGCCTGACGCCGATTGGATCGCCGTTGCCCATGAGGGCGGGCCAGTTCGTGCATTCGATGAAACGATGCCGGCATTCGGAGAAGCGTTATCCATTGAACAGTTGCAACTGATCATGGACTATATCCGGTCCTTTTGTGACAATAACCGTTGGCCGCGTGGCGAATTGAATTTACCCAGGGCGTTGGTTACAGAGAAAGCGTTCCCGGAAGACGAAGGCGTAACCACAGTGACCGTTGACCTCGAAGGCGCCGGTTCGATCACAAATAGCCTGCTCTACGAGAAACGCTTTGGGCCACAGACCCAAATTGAGGTTGAATTACCATTCGGCGTAGCACAACAAAGCGTCGGTGGCGGTTGGACGGCCGGGTTGGGCGATCTGACATTGGGACTCAAGCAGAACATTTTTCACTCACTCGAGTCCGGATCGATTTTGTCACTTGGGGCGGAGGTGAAACTTCCTACCGGTCGCGAATCCATCGGCCTCGGCAACGGCACGGTAGTTTTCGAACCATACATCGCGTTTGGCCAGATCGTCGCGTCAGACGCATTCATCCAACTGCAAGCGCTCGCAGAATTCCCCACGGAGACCGATGTCGCGGCATCGGAATTCAAATGGCGTGCGGTCGTGGGCCGCTCGTGGACACAGGGACAGTGGGGCAGAACGTGGACACCCATGATGGAGATCCTCGGCGAGACGCCGCTCGACGGCGGTGGCGTAAATTGGGACCTCGTCCCGCAAATTCAGGTAACACTCAATACACGCCAGCACATCATCCTTAACGTTGGCGCACGGGTGCCGGTCAACAATGGCGCAGCCCGTTCCACGCAACTTCTCATGTACATCTTGTGGGATTGGTTCGACGGCGGATTTTTTGACGGCTGGTAGGAGCAGATACATGAAAACGAAAAGCAACACCTTCGGCCTCATGGTACCGATCATTGCGTTGGCATTCCTGGCCGTCACACGGATAGACGCGGATTCGCCCGAACACATTGCGGTATCGGGCAAAGTCACATTCCGCGGCGCCACCCAGTCACCTGAATTGATCGACATGGGTTCCAACGAATATTGCCTTGTGGCACAGTCAGCGGCGCAGCACCGGTCGCAACCCATATCGACCGGCGCCGAGAATGGTCTTCGAAACGTTCTTGTGTATGTCAGAGACGGGCCACGTGGTGCCGGCGACTCAGAAGACCTCGCACCGGTACTGCTCGATCAGAAAGATTGCATGTACACGCCAAGTGTTATCGTCATGCGAACGAGTCAACAACTCGTCGTGCGGAATAGCGATGCTACGTTGCACAACGTACACGTATATGCAACAGAAAATCGAGGGTTTAATATCGGACAACCATTTCAGGGAATTGAGTCCAACAAAACATTTGACAACCCTGAGGTGGGCATCCAAATAAAATGCGATGTACACGTTTGGATGACCGGATCCATCGCCGTCTTTGACCACGATTTCTTTGCTGTGACGGATGACGACGGACATTTCTCCATGGAGAATCTGCCGCCAGGCGAATACACGCTCGTTGCGTGGCATCAAACGCTGGGTACAATGACTCAGCCCATGACGATCACCGCCGGTTCAACCCCGGAAGTACACTTTGAGTTCGAGAGTTGATTAACTGCACACGTGGTGCGAGGCTTTACATCCATGAAACAGACAATCGCCATTGCGTGCGCCACGCTGCTGCTGGCGGGTTGCGGTGACGTGCGTTCCCAGCCGGCAAACGAAGACCACAACCCAGCGTCACAAGGGGTAGTTATGAAGATCCAATTCGAACGTTCGGGTGGTTTG
Source organism: Gemmatimonadota bacterium (assembly GCA_036679545.1). Lineage (GTDB taxonomy): Bacteria > Gemmatimonadota > Gemmatimonadetes > Gemmatimonadales > GWC2-71-9 > JAZDDC01. The sequence goes on from JAZDDD010000452.1 coordinate 6,780, forward strand.
GCGGGCTTGACCACACGTGTCAATATTGACGCGGATTCATTGCCCGATGCAGAACGCCAGACACTTACCACGCTCGTAGCGGATGCCGGCTTCTTTGCCTTGCCTGCTGCCATCAAGAATTCGGCGTCAACAGGTGCCGACCGTTTCAATTATCGCGTTACGATCGACTTGGATGGCCGCGGGCATACCGTCGAAACAACGGATGGAGCCGCACCCGCTTCGCTCATACCGCTGCTCGATTGGTTGAGCGGCGCGGCGCAACGATCCAAAACCTCGGGTGGTTCGTAAATCCCCGCCAAAACCCAAGCACCACTCAGAGTTTTCTTAATC
>JAZDDD010000453.1:0-3465 GCA_036679545.1 Gemmatimonadota bacterium
GGCGCCAAGTTCACAATGTCATCAGGTTGATGCGTGGATACAACTACCACTCTTCAGCAATCGCCTTGATCAGATCAGCCAACACCACCAAATCCGCCAAATCGATCACCTCGACGGGTGAGTGCGAGTATCGCAATGGCCATCCAATCGGTACGTCTACAACACCGTATGCCTGAAACGCGCTGCCATCGTTACCGCCATTCGTCGTACCCACTTGTAGCGGGAGTCCACGTCGGCGTGCCAACCTCACAAGTGTATCGAGTACGGCAGGCGGTGTAACGGAGGAGTTGTCAACGCCACGAGCCACCGGTCCCTGACCTAGCGGTGTGACTGCGAAGTTCTGTGCATCGTGTGGCGAGTCCGCGGAAACAAACGTGTCAACGGCGTACACTCGGACGGGCTGAAAACCTAGTGCGCCGGCTGCAACACGCGCACCGATAAGTCCGATCTCCTCTTCGACAACCCAAAGGAAAATCACTTCATGATCCAGGCCGTCCGGATCGAGCGAATGCAAGGCCATGATTTGTGCTGTCGAGCCAACACGATCGTCAAACGATCGTCCAGTGGCACGGTTACCAGCCAGACGAACAAATTTCTTAGGGTTGGTGATCTTATCCCCGACGGCAATATCGAGTTGTTCGGTTTGCAACGCCGTTGACGTTCCGACATCGACCACGAACCCGTCCGACGCCTGGCGGTATTCGACAGCTCCGTCTCGGGGAGTAAACACGCCCGGGATTTGCCCGGACCTTGTATGGACCAAGGCGGGGCTAGATTCCCACAACCACGGCATAAAACCGCCACGTTGCCGGATGGCGAGTTTTCCGTCACTCCGAATGTCGGTTATTTCCCAACCCACTTCGTCCAAGTGCGCGACAAACACAACAACTGGATCTCCACTGCCGACTCGTACCCACAGGTTGCCGGCGGAGTCCACGGATGGATCAGCCCAGTCGGGGAGCAAATCTTCGACGGCAGACCGAACACGATCTTCATCGCCCGACACTCCGTATGTTTCGACGAGTGTTTCGAGCATCGCGGCAGCGGAATCGATGCGTTGTTGGCGCATTTGCGCAACAAGGTCGAACACCTGTATCGACACGAGTACCGCGACACACAACATTAACCGGACAGAAGCCTTCATCGCACGCCTTCCATCCAACGTCGGATTTCCGTTACAGCGGACGAAACATCGTTGAGATCGATGGTCTCGACTTGCCAACCGTCGTATTTGGTTGGAACCGTTAACCGTTCGACGGTCCCAAGGTCCTCGAGGGTACGACGTGTCAGTGGATAGTCGATGAGTAACGTCCTGTCGAATGGCCCGTACCCGTTTGCCAACGTAGACAGCCCGCGATGTCCGAGCCGACTTTCAACGGTGAAGGCAATCACAACGGTACCAACCGGACGCAAGCCATCCGTGTTGGCTGCAACGAGCGCGGCGCATGCACTTCGCTGTCCCGCCTCCGGTCCACTGATGAGCGATGAGCCGTAGAGATGTGGAGCTTTTTCCATGGCGATGGGATTCAACATCTCCACGCCCAGATTGGCCACATCATTTGGCGAATCTGCGCCGAGGTCAAGGTAAATATCGTCAGCGTCGAACAAACGTTCTGTTTGCGATCCTCTCCCGCGTCGCAAATGTGTTGATGCGATACCAACCACCGCGGTGACTGGCCCGTTCCGTCCCCAAATTGTCATGCGTCGCGCGGCGTGGTTTTGATCGAAGAATGGAGGGCTTCCTCGGCCCACTCGCCGCACGCTGACATAGCCGTCGTTGTGGACCCCGCCAACCACGTAGCCCCATTCGTCCATCGGACAAACAACGGCGCGTACAGGGTCACCGTCGCCATAGGTCAAGACAACATTCCCCGCACGATCGCGTTGTGCTGCGGGTAACAACTGAATCAACGAATCCGCCATGGCCTGCTCGAACCCAGAGACCGCGGTCATGCCAATGAAACGTTCTGTCAGTTGGGCGAGGTCCTGTGCTCCAGCACCCCGGAGTACGGCAACGATCAGGAAGGAAAAAACGAATCCGACTCGTATCATCAGTTGGTTTGCCCCCGGTTGAACGTTGAACTTCGAACGTCGAACTTCGAACGTTGACTTCGAACGCCGAACTTCGAACGCCGAACTTCAGACGATGAATGTTGGGTGTTGATCAATGCGGCGGCAAGAGGTGTCAGGAAAGTCGTACGTGGCTCATGCTACGTTGTGGTGAGCGAAGCGATCCGTTCGCGGAGGGCGCGCGCAGCAAAGGGCTTCTGTAAGAACCCGGCCAGTCCGTCCGTACCGAAACGTTTTGTGGCTTCCTTTTGATCGTAACCACTCATGAGTATGACACGAACCGACGGGTCTATGCCTCGAATCTCTTCAAAGACTTGGTCGCCAGGGAGGTCAGGCATGGTCAGGTCCAGCAGTACGGCTACGATGTCCGGCGCGTTGTTCTTGTACAAATCAATGCCTTTACGACCGTCTTCGGCAAGCAACACGGTGAAGCCCGATCGCTCGAGCATTGTTCCGGTGACCATACGGACCGCTTCTTCGTCATCGATGACCAGGACAGTTTTAGACTGATCGACAATCGCCGGAGAGGAGTCTTCCATGGTGGTTGCCGGAACATCGGCCTCGTCGGACGGCGGTAGCAGCACGGTGACCGTGGTTCCTGAATTCTGCTGGCTTGCTATCTTAATTGCCCCTTTGTGTCCTCGTACGATGCCCAACACCGCTGCCATCCCGAGACCGCGGCCGGTGAATTTCGTTGTAAAAAACGGGTCGAAGACACGAGCGAGTGTTCCATTGTCCATGCCGACACCGGAGTCGCGCACTTCGAGATAGACGCGAAACCCATCGGCCGCCTCACCTGCGAAAAGCGTTCCCCTCATGGTTTCGCGGACCACCCTCCTGACACCGGTGCTGATGCGGATTACACCTTCGGCGTCGCCAATAGCATCGGCCGCATTGGCCACTAAATTAGTGACGATCTGTCTGACTTGACCGATGTCGCCGTCTATCGCCGGCAAATCTTCGTCGAGACGGTACTGAACGGTTGTACCCGGCCCAGCCGAGTCCTCGAGGTGTTGCGCCGTCTCTTTGATGAAGTCGCTGAGGTTTAGACGTTTGATGACAAAGCGACCCTTGCCCGAGAACGCCAGCATCTGATTGGTCAATTCGGCCGCTCGTTGGGCCGCCTTTTCAATTTGTGTGACGTAGTTAGTAACCGGTGACTGCTCCGGCAGATCCATGAGCGCCAGGCTGGCATTTCCCAAGACACCCATGAGCAGGTTGTTAAAGTCGTGTGCAAGTCCCCCTGCCAAGACGCCGAGGCTTTCCAGTTTTTGTGCCTGGCGGAACCGTTCTTCCAGTCGTTTCCGTTCTTCTTCGGCAGTTCGTTTCTGCGTGATATCATGTACGGCGGCGACCGTGACCAGCCGGTCTCCCACGGCTAGAGGTCGCAGTCGG
>JAZDDD010000454.1:0-2084 GCA_036679545.1 Gemmatimonadota bacterium
GTTGATAATGCATCGGGGTTGGATCCGTTTTGTCTTAAACAAGAATGGAATCGCTATTACGCCGCAACCGGTCGTTACGGAGAGCCCATGCCGCGGAGCGAACCGGTCTTGGTGGGTTAACACGCCGTCACCCCAGGGAGGGCCACGAGTCTTCTACCGAAGCACCTAACACGCCCCGCCGCTCAGTATCTACAATCAAGGCGGCCTCCTCGTCGCCGGCAACGGGTTCACTGGAATCCACGGACATGTCCACCGAGCGCTCCAACGCCTGCGACGCGCGTCGGTTCGTCCACTGACTCCACCATCTTGCGGCATCCTCCGGCGTCCATCGCGAGACACCATCGACTTCCTTGAGCATGCGCCGTAGGCGACCAGCATCGGCCGGTCTGTCACGTGGTTCTTTCGCCAAACATTGTAGAATCAGTTTCTCGAAAGCCGGGGTTATTGGTATATCAGTTCGGGTGGACGGTGGATCTGGCAATGTGTTCAGATGGTGATTGCAAACATCTAGCGCGGTTTGTCCCGTGAACACATGATTCCCGGTCAGCAGGTAATAACACACGGCACCAATGGCATAGATATCGGCGGGAGGTCCCACACCCGACGGGTCGCGAATTCCCTCGGGCGACAAGTACAGTGGGGTGCCAGTAATTCCTGATGTCTTTGTTACGGCGAGCGAATCTGTTTTTTCCGTATCACGCACAAGCCCGAAGTCCAACACCTTCACAAAATCGTAAAGACCACCACGATCGCACAGCATGATATTGGACGGTTTCACATCACGATGTACCAAACCGCTCTCGTGTGCCTCCGCCAACGATGCACAGGCCTGCTTCATAATGAACAGCACTCGGCCTTCGGGGAGCGCACCATCAGTTCGCACGAGTTGGTCGAGGTTGATGCCTTCTAGGTATTCCATGGCATAGTAGAAAATTCCATCGGGCGTTCGGCCGTAGTCGTAAATCGCAACCGTGTTGGGATGCGTCAAACGGGACGTATTCTTCACCTCTCGTTCAAAGCGGGCTATGCTTTCTTTGGATGCTCTTTCCGTCCTGAGAAGTTTCACCGCTGTTGGTCGTCGCAAGAACGAATGGCTTGCCCGATATACGGACCCCATGCCACCACCACCAATCCGCTTCTCCAATTTGTATTGACCCAACTGTTTTGCTTCCGAAACACGTTCTCGGAGTTGTCGCACGAAACCTGAGGCGATGACGAGTCCTCCCGCCATCAACAACAGCAGGGCAAACACACCCCACAACAACCTTCGGACCAGGTTGGCGACGTTCAGCGCTTCGGCGACATCCAGTTCGGTGGTTACCCCGAACCCATACTCGGGCAACCACGTCCACGCGCCCACCACAGGTACTCCACGATAATCGCGGTATCCTTTCACATCCCAAGCAATGCCGTAGTCACTCTCCGGACTGTCTGACGCATACGTACGATCGATTGCGTCTGCAGACATCTTCGTCAACGGGCGCGCGCGAAGGGATTCAGGCAGCGGATAACCTCGGGTCAAGTCACCACCCGGATCGCGCACCTGGATGTTGAGAATGGAAGACGCGCCCACGCTTTCAAGAAGACCAATTGCTTGAAGTGTTGAATCGAACCTGCTGTAGGAAATCATGACGCCGCTGGAGTCAAACGCGTATGTCTCTCCAGTCTGTCCCGGTCGTGCAACCTGCAGGATTCGCGTGAACTCTGACGGCGCAATGCCAAAGGCCAACAGCGCCACCGTGTTACCGGTCTCGTCCAACACTGGGGCGGCGGCAAACATCACGGGGACAACAGGATCAGTTTGCGCTTCGCCGCTCGAGGCTAGTACGGGTCGTGTAACAACCGTCTCGCCACTGCCAACACGCTGCCAATACGCCAACAGGTTCGGTTGCGTCCGATCGCCAACAAGTTCCGGGTCGCCCGCAGCGATCGGAGTGCCGTTTAGATCGAGTAAGTGGTAATCGACGTAACCGTATGACTCCACCACTGCGGACAACACGGTTCGCAACCGACGGCTTTCCTGTGAAGTCGTCAATGAGGTCAGGTTGTCGGGCTCATTTGCCTGTCGGATGAGGGCACTCGCC
>JAZDDD010000455.1:0-4154 GCA_036679545.1 Gemmatimonadota bacterium
CATCGTAGCCACGGTAACGCTCCATTGTGGCGGGATCGAAGGCCCAATGATACTCGAGTTCGAACGCCAGCGACCTGGCAAGACCGTCAATGTCCGGAAACAATGTAGCGTGCGTGATGTTCATCTTATACAGATCGCGCATGGCCTCCTTGCGGACGTTCTCTGTTGAAAGAACAAACTTTACAACAGCCGTCGAAGACGCGTCCGCTACGAGTTCTTCAACCGGTGTATTCAAAACTCCCGGAACCACGAACGTGCCACCTTGCGCAATCAGACGTTTATTCATCTGCATTGGTTCACCAATGACGACAAACCGATGCTCGTTCGTCAAGAAGAATCGATCGTAGTTTCCAGAAATCCACGGGCCCCGGTCTTCGTCAGGCGCCTGCTCCGGATGCACAGTTTTTTCCACCGAAGCGGTCACATCCGGAGGAAACAACGCCCACACAGCGGCGTCATCCGTGGCGCGCTCCAGCGCAAAGAACGCTGCGACATACGGTGACCACGTGAAGTCGATCAAACGCGTTGGTGCGCCATGGTGTTGCATAAGAGCGAGCCATTCGAAGACATCCATGTCGTCCGGCGTACGAGACAGATAGTGGTGCGCCTTTCGTCTGAATATTCGCAAGATGCGCTCTTCTTGCTGCGACTGGGCTCCCTGGTGAATACGAAAGTCGCGAAAATATCGTGAGAGTGTGCTCAATACAGGCCAACCACTATTCGGTTGCCCTCGGAACGCCCAATTGCTGAACTCGGCGCCAGACACATTCGCCCGGAATTCCTTCCATGAATTAATCGCGATTTCCACGTCTGCTCAATCCCTTCGAGTTTTGTCGCCTAACACCGCGACCATCAGTCTGTCAATTGGTGGAATGGCCGCACACAACGCCGTATCTTAAGCCGCCTCGGTGGTGAAAAAACTAAGGCGCACCGTCCTCTGGCACGATTGCAGCAGGTCACACGTCGAATCATGTCTTTTCAATCTATTTCTCGCAACTTATTGTAGAGGCTATGGGCCGCAGAGCGATCGACATCCGTGCATGCTAACGTGAAACGCGGCAGACTTATCCTTATGGCCGGCCTGCTGACCCTTGGACCCGCCATCGTCCTGTGGAACCAAAGCCGTCCGGGTGCCGAAACGATCGAACGGGATAAAACGGCGTATTGGGCGTCCAGCTATCGATACGAACGCCCAAGCTTTGCCAGCCATCTCGCGTCCGGTCGCATCATGATCCAATCGGGTGGGATCGATGAGTTGAGACGGGTGGTACTCGAAACAACGCCAGTTCGGAACCCAGTCAGAATCCTCTGGGAGCACCTGAGGTATTGGATGAACCAAGGGTCATTGCCCGTGAAGATACAGATCGAATCCGACAAGGTGCACATGTCAGTCACGTATTTCCAACATGGAAAGTTCGTTTTCCTGCGTCACAAAAATGAGTGGCTCAATTCCGTGCGGACCACGGAGGTCACAATCAACCAATTGGAAAACCTGTTGCTACCGTTCATAGTCACAGGGCCGTCACGTTTCGATCCAAACGCGCCAGCGGAAGCGGAACCACCGCCGAGCGAGCCGGGTTCGTCCAACCACCAATAGGCTGTTTTCGGTACACCCCACAGTTGGGGGTTCTGTCCGCCTGTCGCCACCAGGGCTATCTTCGCGTTTGAAAACCACGCGGACACCTCATGAGCCTGACAAAACGCGGCACCGATTATGAATCGTTCTCATATCTTGACAAAGAGAAGGACTACCGAGCATTCGAGCTAGCAGCCGAGGTCGATCGCGTACCACGGCATGACGTCCCGCTTTCAAGCGATGAGGAAACACGCGTCGCTCGACTGACGGACGACAACATTTTCATCTCACTACATGAACACCTCGGCGTTTTCCCAGCCGATATCCGAGAGTCACCCAACTATTGCCACGAGGGCCGCATGGCGACCGCGTTTCGCGCTCTACGCGACGCCACATGGGATGCAGTGTTCGACAACTTGATGGATGGCATCATCAATATCGAATCCAAGAGCGGATGGAAGTGGACTGAGGTCCTGCACGACTTGGGTATGCGGTTATGCGATCTTGGACACCAAGATTTTCTCATCCATTGTAAATCGGTGGACGACATCAAGCGTGCGCACAACGAAGGACTCGTTGCCTGGGTCGCTTCGATGGAAGGCTCCGCCATGATCGAGAACGAGCTCGACCGTATAGACATTCTGTACGGGTTCGGGTTACGGGCGCTTGGCATCACGTACAGTGAGTCCAACGCGCTGGGATCAGGCCTACGCGAACCCCGAGACGGTGGCCTCACGGTGTTTGGTCGTCGTGCCGTCGAGCGAATGAACAAGGTGGGACTGCTCATCGATTGCTCCCACTGCGGAGATCAGACAACGCTGGACGTTATCGAAGCGAGCGAACAACCGATCGTTTTGAGTCACATAGGTGCGCGCTCCCTTTGGGATTCCAACCGGTTGGCACCGGATGACGTCTTAGAAGCGTGCGCGAAAAAGGGAGGTGTCATAGGAATCGAGGCTGCGCCACACACCACGATCACGAGAAACCACACCACCCACTCCCTCGACTCCTTCATGGAGCATTTTGAATACATCAAGAATCTCTTGGGGATCGATCACGTAGCGTTTGGCCCGGACACTTTGTACGGAGATCACGTCGGGCTACATGACGTCTACTCAGCGGCCCTTTCAATCAAGGAGTCCCGAGCCGGTGGGTCCGAGCCGGTGGGTCCGGCCCCAACAAAAACCCGCCACATGAACGTGTCGAGTATGTCAAAGGTTTGGAGAATCCCACCGAATGTTCGCACACAATACCGCGTTGGATGGTGCAGCACGGATACAGTGACGATGACATTGTGAAGGCGATGGGGGGAAACGCATTGCGTGTGCTCGAAGAGGTCTGGGATGGCTGAACCTCTGAGTAAGCTGGACAATCTAGACCTTCCGGCGATGAACCTCGGAAGTCTTGTCAGACATTTTGGACCCGGTCTGATCCTGATGATGACCGGTATCGGCACCTCGCATTTAGTTACCGCACCAACCGCGGGCGGGCGGTTCGGATTCGCCCTACTCTGGTGCATACCAGTGGCATACGTTTTCAAATATTACGGTTTCGAAATGGCGTTTCGGTTCACACATGCGACCGGGAAGAGTCTCATCGAAGCCTACGGAACGGCTTGGAAGAAATGGCCGTTGTGGTATGTGTTAGGCATAACACTGATCCAATGTGCCATTGGCCAAGCCGGTCGACTCATCGCGGCCTCCGCAGTGCTCTACTACCTATTCAACACCGCATTCGGTCTGGAGATTCCACTTCAGGTGTGGGCGCTCGTTTTGGGGCTTATTTCGGTAATCGTGCTGCTCCGCGGAAGCTACGCATCGATGGAGACCATCACAAAAATCCTCGCGGGCATACTCATCGTATCCACCCTCGTCGTGTATTTCGTTCAACCAGCGCCAACAACTGCCTTGGGAAATTTTTTCATCTTCGACACACCGGAAGGTTCCTGGTTGGTCATCGCGGCATTTTTGGGACTGCTTCCAACGGGGATTGATGTTTCGCTGCAGGCGTCCGAATGGGGGAAAGCAAAACGAGTTGGACTGGGCCGAATCCGCGACACGCTCGAAGAGCACGGACTGTCACCGAAATTTCAACCCTTTGCACCGAGGCGAGAAGATCTTTCGGTCGAACTGAAACACATCCCCGCGCACGCGCGTGAATACTGCCGACGTTGGTTCACGATTCAGTTATGGGATTTTCGCTTTGGGCACATCATCTCCTTTGTGATGGCGTGCATCTTTCTCTTGCTGGCTGCCGTTTGGTTGTATCCCAGCGCCGTCGAGGGTCGGGCGGTCATGGGAGAGATTGCACGTATCTTCACCGAGGGCGTGGGTCCTTGGATGATGATCGTTTTCCTGGCGGGCGCCTTTGCCGCGACTTTTTCCACCGCGTTCAACTATTTCGACGGTTGGCCCCGCATCGTGGGCGCATGTTGCCGGAATCTGTTCCCGTCCACCGCCCGACTCGAGGGAACCCACAAAGAGTCCCTTACCGCCGAGCATCGGGCAACCTGGTACTCCGAATACAACATCTATCGTCTGACAATGCTGTATTCGCTCGTCGCCTCCGTAGCCATCAC